>NZ_BLXW01000004.1:0-189931 GCF_054784495.1 Geomonas sp. Red276 | reverse complement strand
CAGGGATCAAGAGCCGGGCGACACCGGAGAAGATCCTCTGCGACCTTCTGGAAGCGGAGATGGCGGAACGCAAAACCAGAAGCATCCGCTACCGCATGGGCCTCGCGAGGTTCCCTGTCGACAAGGACTTGGACGCGTTCAAATTCTCCGACTCGCCCGTCAACGAGATGCAGGTGAGACGCCTCTACGAAGGGGGCTTTCTTGCCGATCACACCAACATCATCATGGTCGGTGGCACCGGATCCGGCAAAACCCACTTGGCGATAGCGATTGCCAGACAGAGTATCCGTGACGATAAGAAGGCAAGGTTCTTCAACGTGCTGGACCTGGTCAACCAACTGGAGCAGGAGAAACTAGATGGTCGCGGTGGCAAGCTGGCTGAGCAACTCGCCCGGCACGACCTGGTCATCCTCGATGAGTTGGGCTACCTGCCGTTCTCGAAGAACGGTGGCCAACTGCTGTTCCACCTGATCTCGAAGCTCTACGAGCGAACATCGCTGATCATCACCACCAACCTCACCTTCGGGGAATGGCCTCAAGTCTTCGGCGACGGTAAGATGACGACGGCACTGCTGGACAGGGTGACTCACCACTGCGAGATCGTCGAAACCGGCAACGACAGTTGGCGGATCAAGACCCGGATCAAGAAGTAAAAACTGCTACCTGAGGTGGGTCAATTTTGGACGCCGATGGTGGGTCAATTTTCAAAGCCGATTGACAGCCTGTCCCCTTTTCCTGTCCTTTTCCTGTCCTTTTCCTGTCCAAAAACTTCCCCAAAGGCACCCTCACCCGGCCTTCGGCCACCCTCTCCCGAAGGGAGAGGGGAAATTGTGAGAGGCCTTCGGCCACCCTCCCCCCTGAAGGGGCGAGGGGATTTTACACACACTTGCAGAAGATACGTCGAGAACTCAGCTCCGCGCCTCTTTCTCAGAAGTTCTGAGCGATGGTGGTGCCGGAGGGGGCCCAGATGCGGAGGCGGCTGGGGGTGGACGAGACGACGTCGAATCCGGGGAGGTCGGTCTTGTCCATGTTCCAGGCTGCAAAGCTTATGTACTGCGATACGGTTCCCGTGGATGGGAGGATAAGATGCGTGCCGGTAAATTGTGCGCCGAGCCCTGCCAATTCGAGGGTATAACCCTCATTCTCAGCCTCCTCCGCCATGCTTCACGCCCAACAAACTAGCTCCGGTAAAGGGGCGTGAACAGGAGGGGAAGATTCGATAAAACGATTTCATAGTCAAAAAGCGAGCCAAGATGGCTGTAAGCTGCAGTATCTTCACATTCTGCACATTTACAAGCCTTAAACGAGGCTCCTTAATGCATTAGATTACATTTACTGTTCGTTTTTTTACAATCCGAACACCTTAACGCCTAAAAGATGCTGTTTTAGCGTCACTTTGCCGAGTTGTAAAAAAATTCACAGTGAAAAATTTTACAGGGGGGCGATATCCCGCGGAGGCGAGAGGTTAAATGAGGGTGGGTGTTGTTTTGCGGACGGTTCGGAAGGTTCAGCGGAATTTTTTCCGCTTAAACGCCCGCTGGCGGTTTTGTCGCGCTGGCTTTGGCTGTTATCGAATCTTTTTGCAGGATGAAGAGACGCGGACGGCAGTTGAGCGTTGGCCGGACGACGTTATCGTCTTTTTTTTCGGCGATAACGGTAAGGGACAGATGGTTTCCCGCGTTGTGCTGCTGCTTTAGATGCCCCCTCCCCTTGAGGGAGGGGGCACGGGTCGGTCAAGCACCCACTTTAGGGCCTTTACTGTATCGTCGTTGGAATTCCTGCCAACGCGTTGTTGGTTTCGTCCATCTCCTCGTTACGGTCGGAGCTATCGGCATAGGCGCCGATGTAGTACGTTCCAGGGGCGACCGGTGGCACGGTGGTGATGACGTTGAAGGACTGCTGTGCCCCGACTGCGAGGTAGCTCACCAGGCTCTGCCGGAGGCTGGTGCAGCTGGTGGTGATATTGCTGGTCGGGCAGAGATAGAGTCCCACGTAGTAGCTGTTCATTGCGGGGCCGATCCCCTGGTTTTTCACGGTCACGGGAACGGTGATCTGCTGCCCCACGGTGGCGGTAGCCGGGGTGGTCACCTGGGTCATGACGAGGTCGGGTCCTTTGAGGACGTTGGTCTGAGTCGCAGCGGCCAGGATGTTGTTGCTCTCGTCGGCTTCGACTACCTGGTTGGAGGGGTCTGCTATCGCGCCGATGTAGTAGTTTCCGCTCGGCACGCTTCCAAGGGGGGCATTCAGATTGATGGTCGTCTGGCCGCCGGGGGCCAGTGAGGTGAACATCTTGGTTGCGAGGTTCACGCAGGAGGTGTTTATGTTGTTGGTCGGGCAGAGATAAAAACCGACGTAGAAGGTGCCGGTCGAGCTGTACCCGATATTTTTGATGGTGGCCGGGACGGTGATGGTGGTCCCCGGAATCGCGGTCGCAGGCGGGGTCAGGGAGGTCACCACGAGGTCGGGAAGCGCCTGCCCAAAGACGGCGTAGATGGTGTGATTTGCGTCCACATGGTCGAAGGTGTAGGTGGTTGTCAACACTACAGGTTGGCCATCGACATAGAGGTTGGTCAGCACGTAGCCCGTGGACGGGGTGATGGTGAAGGTCTGGCTGCCGCCGTAGTTGACGGTTGCTGATGCCGGGGTAATGCTGCCGCCGGGGCCGGCGGTGGCGGTGATGGTGTAGGTGTTGATGGCGAAGGTGACCGAGATGGTATGGTCCGCGTCAACGTGATCGAAGGTATAAGTGGTCAGCGCACCTTTGTCGACGTTGTCGACGTAGACGTGATCGACGTGGTAACCGGTGTTAGGCGTGGGGGTAAAGGTCACGCTGTCGTCGTAAAAGACGGTGACGGCGCCGGAGGGAGTGATCGTCCCGTTGGGCCCTGCGGAGGCGGTGATCGTGTACCTGTTGCGCTCGAAGCTTGCCTCGATGGTGTGGTCGGCTCTGACGTTCACGAAGTTGTAGCTGGCAACCGCCCCTTGGGAGTAGCCGTCCACTTTGACATCGAGGATATGATAGCCGGGGTTGGGGGTGATGGTGAAGGGCTGGCTCGTACCGGCCGGGACCAGCACGGCGCCCGACGGGCTGATGCTGCCGCCGGGCCCTGCCGATGCGGTTATGGTGAAGGCGTAGGTCAGGTCGACGTCGTGCAGCACGGGGGAGGTGATGCCATCCCAGGTGAGCTTGAACTGGATTTCAGCAGCATTGGTGAAGGGAACGGCCAACGGGACGGTGGTGGTGATGCTGCCGTCACCCTCGGTAGTGGTCGATGCCCCATCCGCGGAAGTGTCGTACCATGCGTCCGCCTTGCTGTTGGGGCCAAGATAGGTAGCGGTGTCGAGGGATGCAACGTCGGAAGCGGTGCGCATCTGTAACTGGATGTTCTGACCGGGACCCAAGGGGTCGGCGTTCCAGCTCAGCAGTATGGTGGTGGCGCCGGTAAAGCCGAGGGCAGGTGCGTCGAGGCGCAGGCCGACATTGCCGGGAGCCGTACCGCCGAGTATGCCGACTACCGGCTCGACCTCGATGTCCTGAAGCACGGTGTTGGTGGTACCGTCGATGACGGTGACGTAGTTATTGGACTTACTCGTCAGGTAGACCTTGTTGTCCGCCTTGACCGTGGCGGTAGTCGCTCCGGCCGTCACCGTCACCGTCTGCAGGACGGTATCCGAGGGGGCGTCCAGTATCGCGACGGTCTGGTCGCCGGTGTTGGCGAGGTAAACCTTTTTGTTGGCGGAGTTGTAGGCGGCGGCATAAACGCCGTTGGTGGCGGTGCCGATGGAGAGGGTCTCGATGATTTGGCCGGTGCCCGCGTCAACTTCCAGGACGGCGTTACTGTTTTGCTGTCCAACGTACAGCTTGTTGTCGTCCGCATCGTAGGCTATTCCCGCCACAGCATTGGGGAGCGGGATAGACCCGGTCACCTGGCCGGTAGCGGCATCTATCACCGATAACGAGGTGCGCGTGGTCCCCGAGGTGTAGATCTTCGAGGAAGTGACGCAGGTGATGGTAGCCGTGGTGACGAAATCCTTCGGGACGCCCACCTTGATGCTGTCCGGCAGGCTGGTGGTGTCGATGTTAATCCTGTTGGTCGGCGTGCCGACGGTACTGGCATTGCTTTCGAAGTCTGCCTTGGTCGTCCAGCTCACTGACGGCCCCGCTGCCATGGCGGTCATCGCGGTACCGATTATTGCCATGGCGACTATCACTGCGAGTTGGCGTTTGAGTAGGAACGAAATCATTTGCTTCAACCGCTTCATTCTCTTCCCTCCAATAAAGTGTGATGAACGATTCGACAATTGCTCACTAGCGGCCTGTTCCCCTCCTTTTCCGAAATGATCACGACAAACACGAAGGCGTGCACGTCTAAAAGGGTAATGATTTAGCAACATTCGAGCCGGAAATAAAAATATCTCGAATTTTTACTCATGAACCTGGTTAACTAGGTGAATTCCTGTATTTTGTTTTTTTGCATGGGTAAGGACGGTATGCTGGTGAGGCGGGGAGGTGTGAGTGGCGTGCGGCGCCAGGAGTCGTTATAACACCGAAACGGACGGCTAATAGGCGGCCCCCCCCTCCCTCAAGGGGAGGGGGAGTCACGGCAGGAATGGTAACAGTTAGAGGACGATTATGGAGACGGGCTGGGACCAGGGGCCGGGGCCGCCGGGGCCATCGGTCCTCAGGCGGATGTAGTAACGGTTGGCGGGCTCCAGGTCTCTCAGTTCAATTTTTTTGCAGCTTTGATAATGGCCGCCGGGATTAAACCAGCTCTCCTCGGAGGTGGGTTCTCCCTTGCAAAGCTGGAGGAGATAAGGACCGCCATTGCGGATGTGCTTCCCCTCGATGACGATACCCCCGGAGACTTTTTTCATGTGTTTCACGGCGATCCGGATCTCAATCTGTTGGGGGCTGCCGGCTTTGCGTACACTCTTTGGCTGGTTCCCTTTGATGGGCAAGCTGAAGGTGTGCAGCATGGTCGGGTCTCTTTTTCCCATGGCGAGAATTCTCAGGTAGCTCACACACGCATCTACGTCGATCTCCGACTCTTCACGGAGGGCCTGACGCTTTTCCTTCAACAGAGAATCCCCGCGGTCGGCGCCGACGCCTACCTCCTTCATGGCGGCCACGTGCTGCCGCAACCGGTCGCTTCCGGGTACGAAGTCGGGTCTGCCGTCGTTGTAGGCCTCGTGATTCTCCAAGGCGTCAGCAAGCTGGTTGAGGGTTGTGTAGTACTCGGGGTACGTCTGCTTGCGGAAGTTCGTGTCGATGACATAGTAGTCGGTCAGCATGCTTCACCCCCTGGTTAGAATTAACATGTACTAATTTACCAAAGAGGCGGGGTGTGTCAAGGGAGGATTATTTTCGCTCACCCGAGCCCCAACCCTCACCCTACCCCTAGCCCGGGTGGAAAGTGGAAAGTGGAAAGTGATTTCAAAAAGGGGGGAGAATTTGGAGGGCTGAACATGAAAAGGCCCCCTGACGTTCGTCAGAGGGCCTTTTATAAATGGTGGCGGTGCAGGGACTTGAACCCCGGACACTACGGATATGAGCCGTATGCTCTAACCGGCTGAGCTACACCGCCAAGCTCTAAATTATACACGCGTCTTGCCGCCCTACTCTTTCGAGCCCGGCGCCTCAAGAGCTTCCCTTTATAGTCGAGAGCGGCTTCTTTGTCAAACAAAAAATGCATGTCCCCATCCTCACCCTGCCTCTTCTTTTCGGAGGGGGGCAGCCCAATGCCCACCGCTCTTTTCAGGCTAGCCCCCATCCTCACCCTGTCCCTCCCCTTGAAGGGGAGGGAACCTTGTGCGGAAGGAGGCTGCTACTTCTTGTCTACACCGAGGAGCTCTATTTCGAAGACGAGGGTGGAGTTGGGGGGAATCAGGCCGTTGCCGCGGTCGGCATAGGCGAGCTCGGGGGGGCAGACGAGTTTCGCCTTGCCGCCGACTTTCATCATCTGAACCCCTTCGGTCCAGCACTTGATGACCTTGTTGAGCTCGAATTCGACCGGGTGGCCGAGAAGATAGGAACTGTCGAATTCCTTCCCGTCGATCAGGGTCCCGCGGTAGTTGACCTTCACCTTATCGGTGGGCACCGGACTGGCCCCGGTCCCTTCCTGAAGCGGGATGTAGACGAGGCCGGAAGCGGTCTTCACCGCTCCCTTCTCGTGGGCGGCATTGTCCAGATAACTTTTTGCCTGGGCGGCCAGCCGGGCGCCACGCGCGTCGCGGCGCTCACTGGCGAAGCGCTCGATCTTTCCTTTGTAGTTTTCCAGGTCCACGAGCGGCTTTTTCCCGGAGTTTCCATCCCGAAGCCCACGGATGATGATGTCCAGCTCGTCTTGAGTCGGGTTAAGGACCGAAACCTGCCGGGCCATCACGAGACCGATGGCATAAAGTGTCTTTTCGTCCTCGGTCTTCAACTCGTCGGCGGCAAAGACTGGTACAGCAACAAGCATTACAAGTACGGCAAGCAGTAAAGTACGCATGGTTCCTCCACTCATGAGATGTATTAAAGAGCGAGTATACCACATAAAAAAAAAGGCACCCCACCTGGGGTGCCAAATTCGAAGCGGACGACTCTTGCCTGAGGCTATTTCGCAGCCTTGGGAGCCTTGGGAGCCTTGGCCGGTTTAGCCGGCTTGGCCGCTTTGGCGGCGGCAGCCTTGGCGGGACGGCCGGGCTTGGCGGGAGTAGTTTTCTTGGCCTCGATGTTGGCCATGCGAACTTCGCGAGCCTTGGCGAGATTGTCTGCCAGACCACGGTCCTGGGCCATCTTCCTTCTTGCTTCGGAATAGCTCTTGGCGGAGAGCGCCTGTTTGCTGGAAATCCCGAACTGTTTCTTGTAGGCGCCCGGCTTCATTCCATGGGCGGTGGTCAGATGACGGGCAAGAGTTTTGAACCCGCCTTTACCACACAAAAGGCAAACAACCTCGTTCTTCTTGAAGGCATCCTTGACGGTGATGGTAGGTTTAGCCTCTTCGACTGCATCTACCGACTGCCCCGCTTCCAGATTTTTCAGTGCAGCATGAACTTTTGCGATTTCTGCGAGAAGCTCGTCCGAGGTCATCGGGGTGCTGGAAGCGTGCGACGATACCAGCTGTGCTGCGATTTCTACTAATGTAGCCATCTAAAATCCTCCTTATTGTTGTCACCTGTTTTGATTAATATCAGACGCGGAAAATTTGTCAATAAAAAGTGTATTTGTAAATCCTAGACCCAGTCCTGATTATCAACATACTGCACATTGTTCTCGCTTCAAAAATTATCGCTTCGATATTTTCCTCCCGATTTTTCCTAAAACAACTTCTCCTCAGTACTTAAATTCAAGAAAACCTTATCACGGTATAGTGTAAACACCGCGTTTTGGCGCATTGTAATGAACTGTCGACGGACAAACAAAGGGTGAAAGTCTTAGCCAGTATAAGGAAAAACCTTACCTTGGGCATGATGGGAGGGAGACGACGGGATACGATCGAAGGCGGGGGAAAACAAAAACGACGCTAGGGCAGGAATAT
The DNA here is from genome assembly GCF_054784495.1 of Geomonas sp. Red276. NCBI lineage: Bacteria > Pseudomonadati > Thermodesulfobacteriota > Desulfuromonadia > Geobacterales > Geobacteraceae > Geomonas > Geomonas sp. Red276. Next base: position 182,411 of record NZ_BLXW01000004.1, on the reverse strand, counting down.
AGCGCCTCGACCGGCGCCAAGGAGGGCGGTCTTTTCGTTGAGGATGACGTGGACCGGTATCGACTGAACCAGGGCGCTCAGGCGACCTTTGGATCCGAAGGCCACCATGAAGCCGGGAGTTTTCAGGCGGGGAAGGATGCGTGGCGGGATTCCTCCCCCGAGATAGACTCCCCCGGTGGCAAGGAAGCGAAGGGCGGCGTTGCCGGCTTCTGCCCCGTAGACCTCCACGAAGATGTCGAGTGCCTTGGCGCAGAGGGGGCAACTGTCGTCCAAGGCCGCGCGGGTAATGACGGCGGGGGGATCGCCGCCGTTCATGGCGGCAATGACCTCTGCCTGTTCGCTGTAATAGTGGCGGTCCCGGAGGAAGCGATAGATATCGAGCAGCCCGGGTCCCGAAACGACGCGCTCGTAACTGACCCGGCCATGCTTCGCCTGGAGGTACAGCAACAGTTCCGACTCGAGCTGGTTGCGGGGAGCGAAGTCGGCGTGCCCGGCCTCGCTGGGAAGTGGCCGGTGGGTGTTGCCGTCCCAATAGGCGAGGGATTGACCGAGGCCGGTGCCGGCGGAAACGACGGCAATGGTGCCATCAGGCTTGGGGGTACCGGCGTTGAGGGTGCAGAGATCTTCCTTACCGAGCGCGGCGATCCCGTAGGTGTTGGCCTCGAGGTCGTTGATCAGGCGGACCGACGTCAATTCCAGGAGTTTAGCGAGTTCCACGCTCTCGATATGCCACGGGAGATTGGGAGTCCGGACCCCTCCTTCCAGGACCGGCCCGGCGATGCCGAAACAGGCTTTCTTGGCGGAGAACCGGTGCTGGGTAACGAAGCGGCTGACGATCTCGACGAGGCTTCCATGTTCACGGCTCGGATAAAAACCTTCCGCGAGGGAAACGAGCTTCCCGTCTCCGGTTTCATAAAAGGCGAGCCGCGTGGTGGTGCCGCCGACGTCTCCCGCAAGGACAATCATATCAACTACCTCCGCCAACAGGTCTGCCATAAAGAGTGTCCGGCGTCAAGATGGAAGCGTCCAAGACCGCTCCCCCTCTCGCCGGCTGCGGGGGGAATTCATCTATCGGCCGGGGTCCGCAGGACGGGTGGGAAGGATCATCGAAAGGCCGGCTGCGCCCTACGGAGCGGCGGCGACCTCGATGAAATAGTCGGTATCTTCCCAGACACCGGCGTTATGCCAATAGAAGGTGAAGACGATCCACCGGCCCGGGGAAAGTGCCGCGGTTTCGAGGTCGGCCACCTGCATGCCGACGGTGGTGTCGCGGCTGTCGATATCGGTGAAGGTTTGCCAGTCGTCCCCGCTCCAACGGACCATCGCCGCGGTGGGGGTCTCGATACGGAGTTGCTGACCGGCGGGGATAGAACGGATCATGTGGTTGTATCGCCAGACGAGCCTCGAAGAGGTGATCTTGTCCCGGAGGTAGCGCTGTACGGTCTGCGGCGGCAGATCGAACACCTTGCCGTCCCTCAGGGAGCGCAGGAGTTTCAGATACTCGGCATGGGCCCATACGAGCGGCATCGCCGATCCCGACGGGGAGCCCCGGAAGAGCTCGAGATCCGGGAGGTCGTCGGCGTCCCAGACCTGTTCCGGAATGAGCCCTTCCCTGCTGGCGTAGTTCTCCATGGCGCGGGCCAGCCTCTGCGCCTCGTCGTCGCGGCCGGCGGCCAGTTCGTAATGGGCACGCTCGCCGGTCAGCAGCGGCCACGCCCTCCCGATCCCGACCTTTTCGAACGGTTCCCCCCCTTCCCTCTCGCCGTAGCCGTCGTCGTTGTACCGATGCCAGAGAGGCCCCTTGGAGGTCTCGAACTTCAAAAGCGCATCGATCACCTTGATCGTGCCGGTGATGCGGGGATCGTTCGCCTCCCGCAGGCCGAAACGCACGAGGGCCAGGGCGTCCGGGCTCACCAGGTGGTTGGCGGGGAGCGTCCCGCTGTCGTCGGGGACGTTCTTCACCAGCACCCGTTCCTGAAAACGGGAGACCGGCTCTTCGCCCTCCGCAGGGGTGATCCGCACGTAGTAGCCGGGGACGTCGTATTTTCTGGCCCAGTCGCTCTCGGTGGCGTACATCCAGCGGTCGATGCTGTCGTTCCAGACGTCGGCGGTCTCGCGGAAGTAGCGGCCGACTTCCGACTCGCCCTGGGTATCGGCCAGGTCGGCGGCGGCCAGCAGGGCGGCGATTTCGGTGGCGACGGTGAAAAGAGAGTAGCCGGGGTCCTCCTCCCAGCGGTCCTGGGGGCTCACCGGTCCCATGGAGAGGAGGTAGGACGCGGCCCGCCGGACCATCGTCCAGAAACGCCCCACCCCTTCGCTGTCGAGCGCCCCTTCGCGCCGGGCCATGTCGACCAGGAGCACCGGGAGCGCGGTCTCGTCCATCTGGATCCCGCTCCAGTAGGGCGAGCCGTCGAGCCACATGTTCTGTGCCCAGTGGCCGTCATCCTCCTGGGTCGCCTGGAGGTAGCGCAGGACCCTCAGCACCTCGTCATGGGCCCCGACCGCGAGGAGGGCGCCGGCGGACTCGACCAGGTCCCGCGGCCAGACCAGGTGATACCCGCCCAGGTCCGCGTCCCCCTTGCTGAATCCCCAGGGAATGGCAAGGCTGGCGATGATCCCGCCGGGAAAGTTCACCGCCTCGTGGCTTTTAAGGACGGCGGTACTGACCCGGAAATAGTTGATCCCCCTCCCCTTTTGGGCATCGTCCAGCGGCAGGAGGCTCCGCTGCCAGTTCTTCCATTGTTCGAGGTAGGTCTCCAGGGCGGGGAGATAGCCGTCCTGCAGGCTGGCCCGGGCCCGGTTGCCGGCCTCGGTGGCCCGGTGGCCGAAGCCGAGGGCGAGCAGGAAGCTGCCGCCGCAGCTCAGAAGATCGATCTCGCCGACCAGGGCGATGTTGCCGTCCGGCGCGACCATGTATTCCCACTGCATCTCACCGTGATTCATGATGTCCTGCCAGCCGTCCGAGGTGCCGACGTACCCGACGCTGCGCTTGAGCCAGGGAGCCGAACAGGCGAGCGCCAGGGCCGACCCGTCACGCTCGGCGAAGAGCATCGGCACCCCCTTGTAGTCGCCCACCCAGCCGTTGTTCCCCGCACCATGGTTGGCGAGATGCGGGGCGATCAGGACGTACAGCCGATAGTCGGAGAGATTCCCCTGAAGCGGGGTGAAGGTGGTCTGCTGCAGCACCGTTTCACGGGCGGGATCGGTCAGGACGACCTTTTCGATCCGGTAGCGCCCCTGGCGGCACTCGGTGATCACCCGGAAGGCGGGGACGCCGTCATCGACCCAGCTGGTCTGGTGGTCGGCATCTCGTTTCTCCTCGGAGAGGAAACCCTCCGGTCCGGCCACGATGAGACCCATGTCCCGCACGCAGGCCTGGTCGATCCTCGGGAAATAGATCTCGTTGAAGATCCCGTGGCTGAGGGTAAACCATACGGTGCTCAAGGGGCTTTGCGATGTCCCTACCGCCGACTTGGCGCTGGAGGTCCACCGGCCGGGGATTCCCGGCCATCCCGGGGCTCGACGCTCTTCCTGGTCCATCAGTAACTCCTGGAGGCGGATCAACCGCCGTGGGCAAAGTCGGGGAAGTCGGTCATCCCTCCGTCGATGTAGACGGTACGGCCGGTCAGGTAGGAGGCCCGGTCGGAGAGCAGGACGACCACGAGGGAGGCGATCTCTTCAGGGGTGCCCAGCCGCCGCAAGGGGATCTTGTCCAGCAGGTCCCGCTTCCCCTTGGGATCGGTCCAGACCGGGCGGTTGATGTCGGTCTCCACGGCACCGGGGGCAACGGCGAGCGCCCGGATGCCGTAGGGTGCCCCCTCCTGGGCGATGTTCTTGGTCAGCATCCCGAGGGCGGCCTTGGAGGCGGTGTAGGCGCCGTGCCCCGACCAGGCGATCTCCTCATGGACGGAGGTGATGTTCAGCACCACGCCCCCTTTCTGGGGAACCATCCTGCCAAGCGCCTCGCGGGCGCAGTAGTAGGCGCCGAAGAGATTCACCTCCAGGACCTTGCGCCAGTCGGCGACTTCGCTCTCCCAGGTGGCGCAACGGACGCCGTCCATGCCGGCGTTATTGACCAGCAGGTCTATCCCTCCCCAGACCTCGTCGACCTTGCGGAACATCGCCGCCACCGCTGAGGGATCGGAGACGTCGGCCTGGACGGAGATCGCGGTACCGCCGCGTTCGGTGGTCTCGTCCAGAAGCGAGGAAGCCGTCTCGGGATGGGTGAGGTAGTTGATGGCCACCTTGGCACCGGCTTCGACCAGGCTCCGCGTGATGGCGCGGCCGATCCCGGAGTTGCCGCCGGTCACCAGCGCACGCTTCCCTTCCAGGGTGATCCGCATGGGGGCCTCCAACCTCTCAACGACAAAACGGTCCGTTCGCCTGGCGAAATGGTAGCCTTCACCGGGGCACGGCGGGTTTCGGCGTCGAAAGGGATGTTGGTTTTAATGGATCCGTTGGGAAAGGGGATGACGCAGACAGTGTACCGTCCGGGGGGGGCTTTGCAACCGGGGGGCGGTGCAGGTGCAACCGGGGGGCGGTGCAGGTGCAACAGGGGGGCGTGCGCGAAGGGCAAAGGCCGTAGGCCTCTTACGAAATATATTCCCTCGCCCCTTCAAGGGAGAGGGTGGCCAAAGGGCGGGTGAGGGAGGTTCTGACTCTCACCCCTGCCCTCACCCCCGCCCCTCTCCCCCAACGGGGGCGAGGGGAGATGAAAACGGGGAGAGGGGAAATAGACGATGGGGTTTACTGGGGGGGCTGCAGGGCCCCTTCTTCCCGCAGGGCGGCCGCTATTTCGCGGCCGAGGGAGGCGAGCGCACGGCTGTAGGCGGCGACGACGGCATCGTAGCCTGGCCCCTGCACCTTATCGCGGATGAGGGAGTGGCGAGTCTTCCCGGCGGGGCCGGTGTGCCGCACCGACCAGTTGGCCTCGAGCGTCACCGCATCCCCCGCCACCGCGTCCATCCGGACCACGTCGATCGCCACGCGATACTCCGCGGAGGCTCCCGCAACGTGACGGTAGGAGAAGACGTGTTCGGAGCCGAGCTCGCGGGCGACCTGCCCCGCCAGAAATCCGGGCATCTCGCTCTTGAGGGGCTCCGCCCACCGGTCGGTCTCCAGGATCTCCACGCGGTTCTCCCCGGTCCTGACGACCAGCTGCGGACGGTCCACCAGCTCGGGAAGGGTGATGGGGCCGATGGCGACGCTCCGACCGCCGGAGGTCCGGGGAGCCGCCGCGGCCGTGGCGAAGGTATCCAGGGTATAGAAGCTCACCTGGGGAGATCTGACACAGCCGGCCAGTCCGGCGGCCAGGACCAGGATGGAGAGCAGGTGGTGGATGGAGCCTCTCATTTAACGTCCTCCTTCTTTCCCCGGATGATCGATTCGGGATGCTGCTCGAGGTACTCGCCGAGGACCCGCAGGGACTGCGCCGCCCGCGAGACTTCCCTGAGCGTGTCGCGCAGGTCGAGCTGCAGCGGCGCGTCGGGCGCCAGGGTACGGTTGGCGCCATCGAGGCTTTTGCGTGCCTCGCCGAGCGTCTTGCGAAGCTCGTCCAGCGACTGGCGGGCGTCGCCCAGCACGCCCCGCACCTCGGGCATCGTGCCGTTGACGCTGTTGAGGAGCCTGTCGGCGCTCTTCACGGTCTCGTCCAGGTTTTTCAGGGTCTTGCGCGCATCGCCGGCGATCTCCTCCATCGGGAGCGCCTCGATCTTCTCGACGATGTGCATGAGCTTTCTCTGCAGCTCCTGCATGGAGCCGGGTACGGTCGGGAAGGCGGGGATCTTCGCGTTCCAGTTGATCCGGTCGGCCTTGGCCTTCTGGGTGAAGTCGAGCCCGATGTAGAGCTGGCCGGTCAAAAGGCTCCCGTTCCTGATGTCGGCACGCAGGCCATGGGCGACCAGGTCATCCATCAGGGCGTGGAAATCGACGTCCTTGCCCCCTTTGCTGAGGGCGCGGAGGCGTTCCGGGTAGAGGACCACCTCGACCGGGATGGCGAAGCTCGTCCGCTTGGGATCGAGGGTGACCGAAATCTTGGTCACCTCGCCGACGGTCACCCCGCGCAGGTCCACCGGTGCGCCGACCGAAAGCCCCCGCACGGTCTCGTGGAACATGAGCTGGAACGCCTGGGTCGGCTCGCCGTGCTTGAGCGCCTCGTCACGGTTGCCATAGAGGACGAAGCTTGCGTTGGGTGCCGCCTGCGGGTAGGTGGTGCCGTCGGGGCTCTGGAAGGCGAGGCCTCCCAGCAACATGGCCGCCATCGACTCGGTGTTGACCTTGATGCCGCTGGTGTTGACGGTGACGTCGACGCCGCTGGCCTGCCAGAAGATGGTATTGGTGCGGACATAGCTGTCGTAGGGGGCGCGGACGAAGATCTTGATGGTGACGCCGTTGCCGTCACGGTCGAGCTCGGTGGAGGTCACCTGCCCCACCTGGATCTTCCTGAAGAAGATGGGCGCACCCGGATCGAGGGAGCCGACCTCGGCGGCATGGAGCACGAAGTAGCGCCCCGGCATGTTGAGCGAGACGGGGGGAGGCGCCTCCAGCCCGGTGAACTCGTCGCGCGACTCCTGCGAGGTGCCGGCGTCCACCCCGATATAGGTGCCGCCGAGCAGGGTCCCCAGGCCGCTTACGTTTCCGCCGGAGATCCTGGCCCGCACCACCCAGAAGCGGGTGTCCTTCACCAGCAACCCCTTGGCGTTCTTGGAGATCTCGGCGGTCACGATGACCCGGGTGCGGTCCTGGGAGAGCGCGAGCCCCTTGACCTCGCCGATCTCGACGTCCTTGTACTTGATCTTCGTTTTGCCGGCCTCCATCCCCTCCCCGGTGTTGAAGGTGATGGTGATCATCTCCCCGCGCTCGAGGTAGGCCTTGGCCGCCAGGGAGAGGCCGATGAGGGCGGCCAGGATGGGAATGATCCAGACGAGCTGGATCGAGAAGCGCCTCTTCGGTTCGCTTACCGCCTCGGGGATGTCGGGTATGGTAGGCTGTTCGGATTGGTCAGTCATGCACTTCCTCTTTCTGAATGGGGTCCCAGATCAGGCGCGGGTCGAACTCCATCGACGCCAGCATGGTCAGGACGACGACGGCGCCGAAGGCTACCGCGGCAGGGCCTGCTTTCACCACCGCCATGTTGCCGAGCTGCACCAGGGCGGCCAACAGGGTGACCACGTAGACGTCCAGCATCGACCAGCGGCCGATCAGCTCGATCATCCGGTACAGGCGGGTGCGTTGCCTGGGCCGCCAAAGCGAGCGGCGCTGGACGGTGACAAGCAGCAGGGTGAGCGAAATGAGCTTCAAAAGCGGGATCGTGATGCTGGCGATGAAGACGATCAGGGAGATCATCTTGTTGCCGTTATTCCAGAGGTGGATCACCCCGCTGATGATGGTGTCCTTGCGGTAGCTGACCAGGGAACCGGTTTCCATCATGGTCAGCACGTTGGCCGGGATGTACAGGATGTAGCCGGCCAGCAGGTACGCCCAGCAGCGGGCGACGCTGCGCGGCTTGCGGAAATGTAGCAGAGTTCCGCAGCGGGGGCAATGGGCAGGGCGCGAGAAGGAGGGCGCCCGGGAGACCTTGCTGCAGACGTGGCAGGAATAGAGTCCCATCCCCGCGGCGCTTCTGGGCGTGCCGTCAGCCATGGGCGGGCCTCGTCTTGTCCCCGGGCTCGAGCTCCCTCCCCGCATCGCCCCCCCCCCGGACCCTCGCCTGCTCACCCGCCTCCAGGCGCTCCCAGACGTCGCGGGGACTGAAGCAGGCGGCCACCGCGGCCAAGAGGAGGGTGAGGACCCCGAACGACCAGAGGGCGACCCCCGGGATCACCTTGAAGTTCTGGGTGAGCTTCACGATGGATACCAGCACGCCGAGCATGAGGACCTCGATCATCCCCCACGGCTGGACGTAGCGGAGGGTCTGCATGAGAAAGACGTAGCCGCGCGGGAGCCGGCCGCGTTTGAGCGGGAAGAGGAGATAGCTCATGGAGCCCAGTTCGACGGCGGGGGCCACGATGGCGGTCAGAAACACCACGGTGGAGACCGGCTTCATCCCCTGCTTCCAAAGCGACTGCACCGACTCGAAGAGGGTGATGGCGCTGACGTCCCCCTGGGCCCGGATGGCGAAGATGGGGAAGATGTTGGCAATCAGGAAGAAGACGGAGGCGGCGACGGTAAAGGCGAGCGTCCGGTTGATACTGTCGGTGGCGCGGCGGTAAAGAACGGCGCCGCAGCGCCTGCAGGTCGCGGTACAACCCGGCTTCAGGGTGATCTCCCGCTGCAAGAGGTCGCAGTCGTGACAGGCAATCAGTTTTACCGGCTCGGTGGCCATCGGGATCGTCCTCGCGACAACGGTCGGCGAGCAGGCCGACCGGCGGTCTCAATTTTCTAATGATACCACAGCACTCTTAAATTATCCAGCAAAACCCGCGGGTTATAACGTAAGGCGCCGCCGGAAGGTGGAACCCGGCGGCGGTCTTGTTCAAGCCCCCACTTTCGAGGGGCGTGCCCGGGAAGGTTATCTGCCGCCGGTGTAGAGCTGGTCGAAGATGCCGCCGTCGGCGAAGTGGGTCTTCTGCGCCTTGCGCCAGCCGCCGAAGGTGTCGTCGATGGTCACCAGCCTCAGCTTGGGAAAGAGTTTCGCGTAGCGGGCGGCCACCTTCCGGTCGCGGGGGCGGTAGTAGTGCCTGGCGGCCAGCTCCTGCGCCTCCGGGGAGTAGAGGTACCTCACGTACTCCTCGGCGACCTTGCGGGTCCCCTTCTTGTCGACCACCTTGTCGACCACCGCCACCGGGGGTTCGGCGAGGATGCTGACCGAGGGGACCACGATCTCGAACTTGTCGCGGCCGAGCTCGTTTACGGCCAGGAAGGCCTCGTTCTCCCAGGCGAGGAGCACGTCCCCCTGGCGCCTTTGGACGAAGGTGGTGGTGGCGCCGCGGGCCCCGGAATCGAGCACCGGGACGTGTTTGAAGAGTGCGGCGACGAACCTTCTGGCGCTCGCCTCGTTGCCGCCGCGCTGCTTGAGCGCGTAGGCCCAGGCGGCGAGGTAGTTCCAGCGGGCCCCGCCGGAGGTCTTCGGGTTGGGGGTGATCACCTGCACCCCCGGCTTGACCAGGTCGTTCCAGTCCCGGATCCCCTTGGGGTTCCCCTTGCGGACCAGGAAGACGATGGTGGAGGTGTAGGGGGAGCTGTTGTGGGGCAGGCGCCTTTGCCAGTTGTCGGCGATGAGCCTCCCCCGCTGCCGGATCTCGTCGATGTCGTAGGCGAGCGCCAGGGTCACCACGTCGGCCTCCAGCCCGTCGATCACCGCCCGGGCCTGCTTGCCGGAGCCGCCGTGGGACTGCTTGAAGCTGACCCGCTCCCTCCATCTCTTGGCGAAAAGCTTGTTGTAATCCTGGTACAACTCCCGGGTTGGATCGTAGGAGACGTTGAGAAGCTCCTGGGCGGCGAAGGACTCCAGGGGGGCGGCCACGAGCAGGGTGACGAGCAGGGCACCGATCAATGGGTACTTCATCGCTTCCCTCCTGAGTAAGTTCTCCTCGGGGCCGGTACCCTAAAGAGCCCCAAAATGCCGGTCTAGATGCAGAAATTCAGTACACCCTGCTGGGCCTCCTCGGCCCGGTCGATCCGCTCGAGGGCGTCGGCGAGGGTGGTGTTGTCGAGGATCTTGGCCATGGCGTCCCGGACATCCTTCATGACCAGGCGGATGCCGCAGGTGGACTCGTTGCCGCACTCTCTGCACTTCGCGTAGGAGGTTTCGCTCACGCAGGGGACCGGCGCCAGCGGCCCCTCCATGACGCGGATGGCCTGCCCGAAGGTGACCTCCTTGGGGTGCTTGCCGAGGTAGTACCCCCCGCCCTTCCCTTTCTTGCTCTGGAGGATGCCGCTGTTCTTGAGGGCCAGGAGGATCGCCTCGAGGAACTTCTTCGGAATGTTCTCGTCGCGGGCGAGGTCGGCGATCAGGATCGGACCGCGGTCGTACTGGCGCGCCAGGTAGATGAGGGCCTTCAGTCCGTATTTCGTCTTCTTGGAGATCATTCTTTACTCCATCGGTTTAATGGACTAGGTATACCTCCCGTAGGAACCGATGTCAACAAGCCCCCCCCCAATCCTCATCCTGTCCTTCCCCTTGAAGGGGTAGGGACGCGTGGGCAGTCCCCGTCGGGCTAAGCACGGGGTGGTCACAGGCAAAAAAAAGAGCACCTACGTTTCCGTAAGTGCTCGTTTTATGGTCGGTGCGACTGGATTCGAACCAGCGACCACTAGACCCCCAGTCTAGTGCGCTACCAGGCTGCGCTACGCACCGTTTTAACTAAATACTACAGCAGATCCCTGAGGTTCCTCAGTTCCACTCTCACATCTTCAAGAATGGCAGCCAGCGTCTCCGGTGACTGTTCGGGCTTTTGCTGTCTTTTCTTCATCTGAAGGCGTTTCCTGGCACCTTCGATGGTCAACTTCTCGGCGTACAGCAGCTTTTTGATTTCTTCGACCTGCTCGATGTCCTTCTTGGTATAGAGCCGTTGCCCGGTGGAGCTCTTCTTGGGCGACAGCGAGGTAAACTCCGACTCCCAGTACCGCAGTACCGAGGCGGGAAGTCCAGTGATGCTGGAGACTTCGCCGATCCTCAGGTAAAGCTTATCCGGGATGTTGGGATTCATCAGCTCTGGCTGTTGATCGCGCTCTTGAGTACCTGGCTCGGTTTGAAGGTCAGGATCTTCCGGGCGACGATGGTGATCTCTTCGCCAGTCTGGGGATTACGGCCCCGGCGGTCGGATTTCTCCTTCACGACGAAGTTCCCAAAGCCGGCAATCTTGATCTTATCGCCATCTTCCAGAGTGGACTTGATCAGGTCGAATACAGTCTCCACCAGTTCTGCAGACTCTTTCTTGGAAAACCCGACCTTCTCATAAATTCTCTCAACGATGTCCGCTTTGGTCATAACCCCCTCAACAGCTTCAACATTTCAGTGGTGTGCCGTTCTCAACAGCGGCTTAGTTATTTACCATAGGGTTTTGAATTTCGCAACCCCTTTTTATCTAAAGGAAACATTTAATTTTTTCTGCAGACCATCGACCACACGCTGGTGGAGACGGGTCACCTCGTCGTCGGTGAGAGTACGCTCCTTGGAGCCGTAACGGACACGGATGGCGAGGCTCTTCTGCCCCTGCGGGATGTTGCCGCCGGTGTAGAGGTCGAAGATCTCCACCCCTTCCAACTCGGGGGCCTTCACCCCTTTCACGCACCTGACCACCTCCTCGGCGGCGATCTCCAGCGGCAGGAGCATGGCGATGTCGCGGAAGGTGGAGGGGAAGCGCGAGGGGACCTGGGCGGCGCCTTTGGGCTTTCTGGCGTTGACCAGGGCCTGGAAGTTCAGCTCCAGGTAGTAAACGGGGGTGGTGATGCCGTAATTCTCCTGGACGGTCGGGTGCAGCTCGCCCAGGGAGCCGAGCACGCGGCTGCCGATTCTAACCTGGCAGGCCTTGCCCGGGTGGAAGTACGGGTCGAGGTTTTCGGTCGAGTAGCTCACCCCGGGGACGTTCAGGTCGGCCAGGATGTTCTCCAGGATCCCCTTCACGTCGAAGAAGTCGATCTCGCCCTTGGCCTGGTTCCACCCTTCCGCCTCGCGGTTGCCGGTCAAAAGGGCACCTACGTAGAGCGGCTCGTCGAGGAGATCCTGCTCGGGGATGGGGAGGTAGACCCGGCGCATCTCGAAGATGCGGAGATTCAGGGTACGGAAGCTGATGTTCTTCACCGCGGTGTCGAGAAGCCCCGGCAAGAGCGTGGTCCGCATGACGGAGAGCTCGTCGGAGAGCGGGTTCAGGAGCTTCACCCCCTTGACGCGGAAGTCGTCCTCGGGGAGCAGCACCTTCTCGCAGGAAGCCGGCGCCACGAAGCTGTAGTTGATCACCTCGGAGAACCCCTGGGAAACCAGCAGGTCCTTGATGCGGGTGGTGAGGCGCTGCTCGTCGGAGGGGAGATCCGAGAATACCGAGGCGACGGGAAGCGTCGCCTGCACCTTCTCGAAGCCGTTCAGGCGGACCACCTCTTCCACGAGATCGATCTCGCGCTCCAGGTCGACGCGGAAAAGCGGCACGCGGACCTTGAAGACGCCGTCCTTCTCCTCGAGGACGTCGAACTCGAGGCGCTCGAAGATCTCCTTCACCTGGAGGGCGGTAAGCGACAGCCCGCAGACCAGGTTGATACGGGCGAGACGGGCGGTGATCACCCGCGGCTCGATCGGCTGCGGGTAGGCGTCGATCATCCCCTTGGCCACCACGCCGCCGGAGAGCTCGGCCATCAGCTGGGCGGCACGGTCGAGCGCCCGGACGAGGCCGGCCACGTCCGTGCCGCGCTCGAAGCGGTGCGAGGACTCGGTGTGGATCCCGAGCCTTTTGGAGGTCTTCCTGACTGCGGAGGGGTTGAAGTAGGCGCTCTCCAAAAGGACGTCGGTGGTGCCGTCGCCGATCTCGGAGTTGCCCCCCCCCATGATGCCGGCCAAGGCCACGGCCTTCTCGCCGTCGCGGATGGTCAGGTCGCTTCCGGTCAGCTTTCTCTCCTGGCCGTCCAGGGTGGTGAAGATCTCCCCCTCCCCTGCCGCGGCCACCACGATCTTGCCCCCCGCGAGGAGCCTGAAGTCGAAGGCGTGCAGCGGGTGGCCGTACTCGAGAAGGACGTAGTTGGTGACGTCGACGATGTTGTTGATGGAGCGGATGCCGGCGGCGTTCAGCCTCTCGACCATCCAGGCCGGCGAGGGGGCGAGCTTGCAGCCGGTGATGTGGCGCGCGGTGTAGCGCGGGCAGAGGTCCGGGGCGTTGATGGTCACCGAGGCGATCGTCTCGATGGGGGCGCCCTTTTCTACCACCTCGTGGCCCGGGTAGTGGACCTTCTTGCCGAGCTTGGCGGCGATCTCGCGGGCCACGCCGACCACGCTCAGGCAGTCCGCGCGGTTGGGGGTCAGGCCGATCTCGAAGACGGTGTCCTTGGTCCCCAGGGCGTCGAAGAGCGGCGTGCCGACCTTGAAATCTTCGGGGAGGATCATGATGCCGGAGGACTCGTCGGAAAGCGCCAGCTCCCGCTCGGAGCAGAGCATCCCGAAGGACTCCTCGCCGCGGATCTTGGAGCGCTTGATCTTGAAGTCGCCCGGCAAGGTGGCGCCGATCTGGGCCAGGGCCACCTTGTCGCCCGCCTTGAAGTTCTGGGCGCCGCAGACGATGGAGAGGATCTCCTTGCCGCTGTCCACCTTGCAGAGGGAGAGCTTGTCGGCGTTGGGGTGCTGGTTCCTCTCGAGGACCTGGGCCACCACCACGTCGTCCATCCCGCCACCGATGGTCTCCATCCGCTCGACTTCCAGGCCGAGCATGGTGAGGAGGTGGGAGAGTTCTTCAGGCGCGAGATCGCAATCAACGAATTCCTTGAGCCAGTTATAGGTAACTATCATGATCTATTCCACTCTTTGTATCGGTTGGAGGTTTGCTTTCAAACCTTTGCCTTGTCCAGTTGAGAGCCGGTCCTTCTAGAACTGCTTGAGGAACCTCAGGTCGTTCTCGAAGAGAAGCCTCATGTCGGCGATGCCGTATTTGAGCATGGCGATACGCTCGATCCCCATCCCGAAGGCGAAGCCGGTGTAGAGCTCGGCGTCGTACCCCACGTGGCCGTAGACGGCGGGGTCGACCATGCCGGCGCCCAGGATCTCCAGCCAGCCGGTCTCCTTGCAGACCCGGCACCCCTTGCCCCGGCAGATCACGCAGGCGATATCCACCTCGGCGGACGGCTCGGTGAAGGGGAAGAAGGAGGGACGCAGACGGACGCCGATGTCCTTGCCGAAGAGCTGGTTGATGAACAGGGTGAGGATACCTTTCAGGTCGCCGAAGGTGATCCCCTTGTCCACCATGAGCCCCTCGATCTGGTGGAACATCGGGGAATGGGTGGCGTCGGAGTCGCAGCGGTAGACGGTGCCCGGGGCGATGATGCGGACCGGCGGCTGCTGCTTCAGCATGGTGCGGATCTGGACCGGCGAGGTGTGGGTCCTCAAAAGGACGTTGTCCCCCACGAAGAAGGTGTCCTGCATGTCGCGCGCGGGATGGTCCTTCGGGAAGTTCAGCGCCTCGAAATTGTAAAAGTCGTGCTCGACCTCGGGCCCTTCGGCGACGGCAAAGCCCAGGGCTGCGAAGATATTGCAGATCTCCTCGGTCACCAGGGTGATCGGGTGCTTGGAGCCCAGCGGACGGCGGCGCCCCGGCAGGGTCACGTCGACCCTTTCGGCGGCGAGCCTGGCGGCCTTGGAGGCCTCGCGGACCTCGGCGCCCCGGGTTTCCAGGACCTCTTCCAGCTTGGCCTTGACGGTGTTCACCACCTGCCCCATGGCCGGGCGCTCTTCGGCGGAGAGGGCACCGAGCCCTTTCATGGAGGCGGTCACCAGCCCCTTCTTGCCGAGGTACTTGACCCTCAGATCCTGAAGCTCGGCCTCGGTGGAGGCCTGGGCGAATTCGGCCAGCGCATCGTTTAAGAGTGCTTCGAGTTGTTCCTTCATGGCTAAAACCCTTTCAGGAAAAAAAAAGAAATGGAATATCGCTATTCCATTTCTCTTTTATGCCCGCGGTATGTGTTAAAACTTTGCTTTAGCGGCGTCGGCGATGGCGGTGAAACCTTTCGGATCGGAGACGGCCAGGTCGGCCATCACTTTCCGGTCGATTTCGACGTTGGCAAGCTTCAGGCCATGGATCAGTTTGCTGTAGGACAGGCCGTTCAGCCTGGCGGCGGCGTTGATCCTGGTGATCCAGAGCGCCCTGAAGTCCCGCTTCTTGACCCTTCTGTCCCTGAACGCGTAGTTAAGGGCGCGATCCACCGCCTCGGTGGCGGACCGGAAGAGTTTGGAGCGTGCGCCCCGGTAACCTTTGGCAAGCTTCAACACCTTGTTTCTTCTCTGTCTCGCTTTAAAACCGCGCTTTACTCTTGGCATACCATACTCCTTGTGGTTTTTATTTGCCGGATCCGCAAGGGGAGACGTTTCCTCACGGTTCTCGGACTTTGCTATAACCGGCTGGCGCAATCGGCGCAAGGCAAAAGGAGACCCTTGGAGGATCGATCCCTTCGCCCCTCACCTGCGCTCAAGCAGATTTATTTATAGGGAATCAGCTGGGAAATGGCCCTGTGGTCGGAAGCGGCCACGATGGCACCCTTGCGGAGGTTACGCTTGTTCTTCCTGGTCTTGGTGGTCAGGATGTGGCTGGTGAAGGCGTGGCTTCTCTTGATTTTGCCTGTGCCGGTCTTGCTAAAACGCTTGGCGGCGCCCCTATGGGTCTTCATTTTAGGCATTGTTTTACTACTCCTTTGGGTGATTTTTCTTTATTTGGTGGCTTTGACTTTGGGGGCAACGATCATGAACATGCTGCGCCCTTCCATCTTCTGCCGGACTTCCACGTTGGCGATATCCGCAAGGTCGGTGGATATCTTCTCGAGGACAGCCATCCCGAGCTCCTGGTGGGTAATCTCGCGGCCGCGGAACACCACGGTGATCTTGGCCTTGTTACCCTCTTCCAGGAAGCGGCGCACGTGCTTGATCTTGAATTCGAGGTCGTGGGTGTCCGTCTTGGGACGGAGCTTCACTTCCTTGAGCTCGACCTGCACCTGCTTCTTGCGGGCCTCCTGCTGCTTCTTGCTCTGCTGATACTTGAACTTGCCGTAATCCATGATACGGCAGACCGGCGGTACGGCGGTCGGCGAAACCTCTACCAGGTCCAACTGCTGGCTTTCTGCCAGAGCCAGGGCCTCGCGAAGCGGAAGAATTCCCAGCTGCTCGCTTTCGGCACCAACAACCCTTACCTCTTTGGCCCTGATGGACTGATTGATGTTAACTGTAGGTTTAGCTATGACGCCACCTCCTATCTAAAGGCTTTAACTTCCGATTCGATGAAGGAGACGAACTGCTCAGGAGTCATCCCTTCGAGATTCTTGCCATCGCGGTAGCGGGGAGCCAGGAGGCCGCTTTCGACCTCTTTGTCCCCCACCACCAACATGTACGGTATCTTCTGCAGCTGGGCCTCGCGGATCTTGAACCCGAGCTTCTCGTTCCTGAAATCTTTCTGCACCCGAATACCCGCCGCCCGCAGGGTATCGAAAGCCGCCTGCGCATAGGGAATCTGGTTGTCGGTGACGGTAAGCACGATGGCCTGCACCGGGGAAAGCCAGGTCGGGAAGTTCCCAGCGAAATGTTCTATGAGGACGCCGATGAACCGCTCGATGGCGCCGAGAATGACCCTGTGCACCATGACAGGGCGCTTTCTTTCGCCGTCCGCGTCGACGTAAGTAAGGTCGAAACGCTCGGGGAGGGTAAAATCGCACTGGATTGTAGCACACTGCCAACGCCTGTCAAGCGCGTCGCGGAGCTTGATGTCGATCTTCGGGCCGTAGAAGGCGCCGTCACCCTCGTTGATCTCGAAGGGGCGACCGGAGTCCTTGAGGGCGGAGAGCAGCGCGCTGGTGGCCATCTCCCAGGCCTCGTCGGAGCCGATCGACTTCTCGGGACGGGTGGAGAGCTCCATCTCGTAGTCGAAGCCGAAGATCCCCATGACGTCCTTTACGAAGCCTAAGACACCCTTGATCTCCGCGTCGAGCTGGTCCGGGGTGCAGAGGATATGGGCGTCGTCCTGGGTGAAACCGCGGACCCTGAGGAGGCCGTGGAGGACGCCGGCGCGCTCGTGGCGGTGCACCATGCCGAGCTCGAAGAAACGAAGCGGCAGGTCGCGGTAGCTTCTCAACTGCGACTTGTAGATCATCATGTGGGAGAGGCAGTTCATCGGCTTCACGCCGTAGCCCTGCTCGTCCACCGTGGTGAAGTACATGTTCTCGCGGTAGTTCTCGTAGTGGCCGGAACGCTGCCAGAGCTCGGTCTTCAGGATCTGGGGCCCCAGCACGATGTCGTAGCCGCGCTTTATGTGCTCTTTTCTCTCGAAGTCCTCGAGGATGGTGCGAAGCATCCCCCCCTTCGGGTGCCAGATGACCAGGCCCGCGCCGACTTCGTCGGAGAAGGAGAAGAGGTCGAGCTCGCGGCCAAGCTTTCTATGGTCGCGCTTCTTGGCTTCCTCGATGCGGGCGAGGTAGGCGTCGAGCTCCTTCTTGTCGCCGAAGGCGGTGCCGTAGACGCGCTGCAGCATGGCGCGCTTCTCGTCACCGCGCCAGTAGGCGCCGGCGATGGAGGTGAGCTTGAAGGCCTTGCAGTAGGAGGTGCTCGGAAGATGCGGGCCGCGGCAGAGGTCGGTGAAATCCCCCTGGCTGTAGAGGGAGACCGAGTCGGCGCCCAGGTCCTCGATGAGCTCGACCTTGTAGTCCTCGCCCATCTTCTTGAAGAGGGCGATGGCGTCGACGCTGGAGAGTTCCTGGCGCTCGATCTTCAGGTTGGCCTTGGCCAGCTCGCGCATCTTCGCCTCGATCTTCTCCAGGTCTTCCGGAGTGAAAGGGCGGTCGAGGTCGAAGTCGTAGTAGAAACCGGTCTCGATGGCGGGACCGATGGTGACTTTAGCCTGGGGAAAGAGCGCCTTCACGGCCTGGGCCATGAGGTGCGAGGTGGAGTGGCGGATGATCTCCAGCGCCTCCGGGCTCTTCTCGGTGACGATCTCGGCGGTGACGCCGTCTTTGAGCTTGGCGTTCAGGTCGACGAGGTGGCCGTCGATCTTGCCGGCGATGGCCGCCTTGGCGAGGCCGGTACCGATGGAGGCGGCCAGGTCATAGATGCTGGCGCCTTCTTTAAGGATCCTTTCCGAACCATCCGGTAACTTGACGGTAATCTCGTTCATCGTGGGCCCCTTTTGCACAAACAGAAAGAGGCATCGAAACCCGATGCCTCTGTCGAACCTCGTAAGAAGGTCTGTTTAATTGGTAGGCGCGGGCGGTTTCGAACCGCCGACCCCTAGCGTGTCGAGCTAGTGCTCTACCCCTGAGCTACGCGCCTGTTTTGTACTGCCGTGGAACTCCAACTTTGTACCAATTCGGGAAAACAAAGTCAACAGTTTTATTCATTGGAAGTGAAATTTTCTCATTGGAGAAAAAGGGTCAGTCGGAGTCGGACCGGTCGGACCGGTCGGACTGGTCCGACCGGTCGGACGGCTCATGGACGCGACCGGCGTTGCGGTGGTCGGTGCGGTAACGGTAGAGGCGCTCGGTGAAGCCGCCTTGGTCGGTGAAGTCGCGCTCCAGACGCTCCAACTGGCGACGGAGAAGGTAGCTGGCCTGGTTGGCGAGGCTCAGCAGGAGGTTGGCGCAAAGGGGCGGGGGCGCGGTCTTCAGCGTCTCCAGGGCAGACAGCAGCGGCGGGTCAAGGACGTCCGACCTGTCCGACCTGTCCGACCTGTCCGACCTGTCCGACCTGTCCGACCTGTCCGACCTGTCCGACCTGTCCGACCAGGCCGACCAGGCCGACCAGGCCGGCTGGGGTGCGTGCCCTGCAAGCCTGGCTCGCAGCTCGCGCATCCGGGGGCTGTCTTTGTCCCAGGCAACCATGCCGTTTTGCCGGAGGTAGTCATGGTAGTCGCGTATCAGCTCTTCCAGACTGGCGCGGGCCACGTTGGTCAGCTTCAGCTCGGTCTTTTTGGAGGTGGCCGAGGCAACCGACCCCTCGGCTATGTTCTGCACCCCGCTGCGGGCGGCCTGCACCATTTGGTCGTGGGTCCGCGATTTGCGGTCGATGAAACGGTTGCAAAAAATCACCGTGCCGTCGTAGGTTGCCAACGCCACCGCAAAACTCCGCAGCCGCCGGTAGCCACCGTTGGGCAGTATCAGGTCGCCTTGCTTGTTCATGGCCCCTCCCGTTACCTTCCCATCAATGATATACGGCGACGTCAGGCTGGCAACCCAACCTGCCCCGGCGCCTGACCTCTCTGACTTTTAGCATTGACATAGCCCGCCCTTGATGAGTAAGTTCGACCACATCAAACTCCAGTAACCCCACCTGCAGAAAGGATCGTCATGAGCGCCACCAGCAAGAGCCCCACTACTAAATACAACTTCGCCAGCGACAACTACTCCGGCATCTGCCCGGAGGCCTGGGCCGCCATGGAGGAGGCCAACCGCGGCTACGCCTGCTCCTACGGGGACGACGCCTGGACCGCCAAGGCCTGCGAGAAGATCCGCGACCTCTTCGAAACCGACTGCGAGGTCTTCTTCGTCTTCAACGGCACGGCGGCCAACTCGCTCGCCTTAGCCTCCCTCTGCCAGTCCTACCACTCGGTCGTCTGCCACGAGATGGCCCACATCGAAACCGACGAGTGCGGCGCTTCCGAGTTCTTCTCCAACGGCACCAAAGTCCTCCTGGTCCCCGGCACCAACGGCAAGGTGGATCTCGACGCGGTCGAACATACGGTCCTCAAACGAAGCGACATCCACTATCCCAAACCGCGCGCGCTCAGCATCACCCAGGCGACCGAGCTCGGCACCGTCTACTCGGTGGCCGAGATGCAGGCGGTCGGCGAAATGGCCCGCAAACACTCCCTCCACCTCCACGTGGACGGCGCCCGCTTCGCCAACGCGGTGGCCGCCCTCGGCGTGGAGCCCAAGGAGATCAGCTGGCAGGCCGGGGTGGACGTCCTCACCTTCGGCGGCACCAAGAACGGCTTCGCGGTCGGCGAGGCGGTGGTCTTCTTCAACAAGAAACTCGCCTTCGAGTTCGACTACCGCTGCAAACAGGCCGGCCAGCTCGCCTCCAAGATGCGCTTTCTCACCGCCCCCTGGATCGGGATGCTGGAAAGCGGCGCCTGGCTCAAGAACGCGGCCCAGGCCAACAGCTGCGCCCGCCTGCTGGAAAGCGAGGTCGCCAAGATCCCCGGCGTGAGCATCATGTTCCCCAGCCAGGCCAACTCGGTCTTCCTGCAACTCCCTCCCGCCGCCCTGGCGGGGCTCCGCGCCGCCGGCTGGCACTTCTATACCTTCATCGGCTCCGGCGGGGCCAGGTTCATGTGCTCATGGGAGACCAAAACGGACGACATAGCCGCCCTCGTTCAGGATCTCCGCCTGGTGATGAGCCAACTTTAGCCGGGCCATACCTCCCCCTTCCTTGCTATCCTCTTAGAGTCGGGTATAACTTTTCGTCACTGCCAGTAACCTCCCGGGCTCACCCAGCCGGGAGGCGCTGCTGTGACAATCCTGCAGACGTTTCACCTCATGTAGCGGATCCGGATCACCCATTCCACCGTCGGCGTCGGTACTTGCTGCTTACGCGAGGTGCCTCATGAAGGTCCTGCTTCTCCGCCCGCATCCCGGAAATGACTCCTTCGGACTCGGCCCCTTTTTCCGGGTTGAACCCCTTGGACTTGAATATATCGGCGCCGCTCTCCTGGCGGAGGGGCACGAGGTGACCGTGGCGGACCTCCGTTTTCGCCCCGGCGCCGCCACCTGGGTCCGCCGGACCCGCCCACGCCTGATCGGCATCTCGTGCCTCCACGCGCTCGAGTACGACCAGGTCAGAAGGCTCGCCCGCGAGCTTCGCCTGGCCGCACCGGAGGCCTTCATCGTGGTGGGGGGACACGCGGCGGCCGCCTTCCCGGAGGCCCTCGAGATCCCCGAGATCGACGCCATCAGCCTGGAGGACGGGGAGAAACTGGTCCCCCTCCTGGCGAGGACGCTTGAGAGGGGGGAGCCTCCCAAGCGGGTCGGCGGACTTAAACTGCGCGGCAGGGAAGGATGGTTCTCCTCGGACGCCCGCGGCGAACGCCCCGAACTGGACACCGTCCCGCTCCCGGCCCGCCACCTGGTTGCCCGCCACCGGCAGGGCTACCACTGCCTGTTGTTCAAACCGGTCTGGCTGGTGGAGACCGCCCGTGGCTGCCCCCACCGCTGTTCGTTCTGCTCGGTCTGGCAACTCTATGGCCGCAGCTGCCGGGAGCGGAGCCTCGACGCGGTGGTGGAGGATTTCGCCTCCGCCGGCGACGCCGTCTTCGTGGCGGACGACCTCTTCTGGTACAACGAGGAGCGAAGCCTCGCCCTGGCCGAGGCGCTGAGGAAGCGCGGGGTCTTCAAACGCTGGATCCTGGTGCAGACGAGGACCGACCTCATCTGCAAGAGCGCCCCCCTCATGGAGGCGTGGCGCCCGCTCGCCAGGGACTTCGACATCTTCCTGGGACTCGAGGGGGCGAGCGACCAGGCGCTCTCCGGGATCGCCAAGGATTCCGGCATCGGGGAGAGCATCGAGGCGGTCCGCATTGCCCGCGAGCTGCGATACGGCATCAACGGCAACTTCGTCATCGGTCACGACTGGTGCGAGGAGAATTTCAGGGAGCTCTGGGATTTCGTCGAGCGCTACGGGCTGCAGCGGGCCGGCTTCACCATCCTCACCCCCCTCCCCGGCACGGAGTTCTACCGGCAAAAGGCCCCCGTCATTCCGGACCAGCCGTGGGGGAACTTCGACATGCACCACCTGCTCTGGGAGCCGTACCTCGGGGTGGAGCGTTTCTTCGAGCTCTACGCGGAGACCTGGCGGCGTTCCATCCTCAACACCTCCGGGGACAAGAGCCTCCTTGAGTGGGTCCGCCAGGTGCGCCCCGGCCAGATCCCCTACATCGCCCGGGTGCTCTGGCGCACCCAGCGCATGATGAAGCCTAAGGCCTACCTCGAGGAGCACCGGCGCTCCCATCCGGTGCCCATCGCCGCTACCGGCTGCCTGGAAGGGGAAACGTAAACGATACGGACGGGATGAAGACCTACTTTGTCCTTTTATCTGCCGAAAAATAGGAGTAGTATCAACCGCATCTCAAAATCAGACAGGAGAAACGTGGATGGACGTGACATGGAGTGACGACCTGGCGACCGGCGTGTATGACATCGATGACCAGCACAAAGAGATTTTCAGGAGGTTCGACCGCCTGTTTGCCGCCTGCGGCCAAGGAAAAGGGAAGGAGGAGGTTCTTCAGCTCCTCATCTTCCTCGAGGATTACGTGAAGGAGCACTTCGCAGCCGAGGAGAAGCTGCAGATGAGAAGCGCCTACCCGGACTACACCTCGCACCGTGCCGAGCACACCCGCTTCATTGCCGACGTGGCAAAACTCACCAACGAGTTCAAAAGCGAGGGGGTGACCCTGTCGCTGGTGATCATGACCAACAAGACGCTGGCCGCCTGGCTCGTTCAGCACATCAGGAAGACGGACATGGCGTTCGCCGCCTACCTGCGGGAACAGGGGAGATAACGCTCGCCCCCCAGACGCAAAAAGGCCGTCCTCACTGATGGGGACGGCCTTTTTTTTATTCTTTCGGTTTGGACTCGCCGGATTCCTGCTTGGCTCCCTCTCCCTTGCCGTGGCGAAACCGCCTCCGGTGCCGGGAACGGCGTCCCCGCTCCTTCTGTCCCGGATTCTCGGCATTGGCCCCGCCGGCAGCCGGCTGCCCGGCCTTCGCGTCCTGCCCTTCCTTCTCGGCGCCAGCGCGGTTCTGCCCACCCTTGGCCTGGCCGCCCCCCTGGGGCGCGGCAGGAGCCCCGCCTTTCTGCGGACCGGGACGCCCCGCCTTCGGGGTGGTCACTTTCGCGTTCGAGAAGCGGGCATCGACCTTCTGCGCCTTGGGGGCCGCTTCTGGACGGTTGGGGGACTTCAGCCGGGCGATCAGCTCCTTGGCCCAATCGGTGTCGCCGTAGCAGCATTCGCTGGCGACGTACTGCAGGTCCTCCGGGGTGGTCTTGTTCGACTTGATCTTGACCAGCCTTTCGATGAGCTCCCGGGACCAGAAGTAGTCCCGGATGTACTTTTTACCTTCGATCTCTTCGTACGTGTAATCACTGCAGGGCACTACGCTTTTCAGCCATTCCGGGGAGACCTTGAGACGGGCAGCCGCGGCGGCGTGGTCGTGGTGGTCCCCCTCAGGGACCTCGAGCGGTCCGGAGGTCCCGGCGGCAACCGGCTGGTCGCTCTTTTGCTGGTTGAGAAACGAGTCGAGCAGCGAGGCGAGTTCGTCCAGTTCGGCCTCGGTCAGCCGGGCGAGGTCGATCGCGAGGTCGCGGGTCTCGCCGTCGTGGGTGGCTCGGAAGCTCAGGGTCGCCTCCCCTTCGTTCTCGGGCTTGCCGATGCTGGCCTCGATGACCAGCTCATCGGGGGAAGGGGCATCCCCCATCTCCCTGAGCGCTTCGTCGGTCAATCGGGCCTTCAACGCGCCGCTCGGCTTTAAGTAGGCGAAACCGAACAACCGGTCCAGGTAAAGGTTCACGTCTTGAAGTTTGGTAGCTGTGGTCATCGTCCCTATCCGAAGTCTTCTCTGGTGCTGCGGTTCCCGGCCTGCATGGTCAACTCAGCCCCGCCGGGGGCGCACGGTCTGATACCCTACCACAGCAAGCAGCGTAAGACTACCAATTTTAGGAACCATCGCTCCCCCTGCCGTGGGATTGCGGTCGAGGAGAAGCGGAGCGTTCGCCATAAAAAAGGGGAGCCAGAGGCTCCCCTTGATACTGCGGCAATACAATAAAATTAAATGTTCATCCAAGTTCCGCAGATCAAAAAAATCGGGTCTTGCATCATAACAACATCGCAAAACAATTACAGAAAATCACAACATCACATTAAGTTACATCAGTGCAGTCACAGGACCCATAACATAAACAGATTACATGACACCGCATTCAAAGAAATTCATCACATCGCCATTGCCTGATAAAGCTGCGCAGGCATAAAAGGTTTCTTGATTATCGTCTTGGCCGGGATCTCACGGAGGATCTCCTCGTACTTGGAGTTCCCTGCGCTGCAGAAGATGATCCTGGCATCGCTCGCCATCTCACGGATCTCCTGGGCAGCTTCGACACCGGTCTTGTACGGCATGTCTATATCCATAATGGTGATATCGGGAAGATGCTCGCGGTATTTTTCGACTGCTTCAACACCGTTGGCGGCCTCCGCCACTATGGTATAGTCCTCCTTCTCAAGTATGTAGCGGAGCATCACCCTGATGTCGGCCACATCGTCAACAATCATCACTTTCAGCTTCATCAGGGCCCCTCATTGCACGACAACCATACATCACAAACAGGATAAGACGAGGAGGCTAACTCGCTACATGTCTCTTCACTCTGCCTAAACCATGCCCAAACCTTACCACCGGGGCACTTTCGCGCCGCGCCGACAGGGAGGGGGGCTCACCGTTTAGTAACCATCACTAATCATTACTGTTTACGGAACAGGCTTTTTTCGCCCCTCCCCTCCCCCCCCTCTCCGTTACCCGCAACCCCGCCGGAACATCGCGCTAACTACGTGTTTTGCAGCAGCGAAATCACCGGGGCTCCGTTATATAGCCGGAGCATCCGCGGCCAATCGCCGCCTCCCCCTCCTTGCTTTTACCGCGCCAGGAATTAGAATGTTTTAAGTTTTCTCGATTCCCCTCCCTCTACCGTCACCGCGGGCACCGAAATCCCCAAACGGAGCCGGGAGAGCAGCCTCCCAAATCCCATGCGACTACTATCTTTTGCTGTCATAGCGACGCTGGCCACGGCCCTGGCCGTGCTCATCCCGCTCGCGTCCAGGCCGATTCCGGCGCTGGCCCACGACCCGGCGGACCTGGTGCTGGCGCAGGTGGGCGTTGACGAAAAACTCGGGGGACGGCTCCCGCTGGGATCCTCCCTCGTCGACCAACGGGGGCGCAGGGTCACCCTGGGGAGCTATTTCACCGGGCAGCCGGTAATCGTCACCCTGAACTACTTCTCCTGCCCTACCCTTTGTCCCGCTCTCATCAGAAACCTCGCCGACGCCATCGGGAAGACGGGGAACCTGGCGGTGGGGAGGGACTTCAAGGTGGTGACGGTCAGCCTGGACCCGGAGGAGACGGTGGCGCGGGCGGCCGGGAAGGCGCAGGAGGCCTACGCGATCATCGGGAAGGTGGGCGGCCTCGATACCGCCTGGCCTTTTCTCTTCGGCAGCAGGGAGACCATCGGGCAGCTGGCCTCCAGCATGGGGGTGCGGTACACGAAACTTCCCGACGGCGAGATCGCCCATCCCAACGTCATCGTCATCGCCACTGCCGACGGGATCGTTTCCCGCTACCTCTACGGAATCGAACCGGCACCCCAGGACCTGAGGCTTGGCCTGGTGGAGGCGTCGAAAGGGAAGATCGGGGGGAGCAGGCTCATCAACCAGGCCCTTCTCTACTGCTTCCACTACGATCCGGTGGGAAAACGGTACGTGTTGATCGCTTCCCGGGTGATGACCGTGGCCATGACCTTGGTGCTGATACTGACCGTAACGATGCTGGGGCTTCTCTGGAAGAGAGAGGCGAGGAAGAAAGTGACGTGAACCTGCCACTGAGAGGTACATCATGCCGGACCTAACCGCCCTGCAAGGAACGGAGGCCTCGCTGGCAAGCCACGATGTGGACGCCGTTTTCATCTTCATCCTGGTCATCGCCGCCTTCTTCTTCGTACTGCCCCAGGGGCTCCTTATCTATTTCGCCGTCCGCTACCGGAGAAAGAAAGGGGAACCGCCCGCCAAGACGCCCTACATCACCGGCAAGCAGTGGCTGGAGGTGGTCTGGATCGTCATCCCTTCCCTTCTGCTGGTGGGGATCTTCGCTTACGGCGTCATCATCTTCGTCAAGATGCGGACGCCGATCCCGGGTTCCACCGAGGTCCAGGTGACCGCCTCCCAGTTCCAGTGGAGTTTCAAGTACCCCGACGGCCGCACCTATGCAAACGAGCTCCACCTGGCGGTCGGCAAGCCGGTCAAGCTCATCATGACCTCGCGCGACGTGATCCACGGCCTGTTCATCCCCGACTACCGCCAAAAGCAGGACGTCCTCCCCGGGCGCTACACCTACCTGTGGCTCCTCCCCAAGAGGACCGGGACCTTCGACATCTACTGTTCCCAGTACTGCGGCACCGGCCACTCTCTCATGCGGGGCACCCTCACCGTGATGGGGCAAAACGATTACCTCGCCTGGGAACAGGGCGAAAAGCAGAAGCAACAGACGGCCGGGGCCTCCCCGGTGGCCAAGGGAAAGGCGCTCTTCGAAAGCAGCGGCTGCGGTGGCTGCCACAGCATCGACGGGACCGCCAAGGTCGGCCCCACGCTGAAGGGGATCTACGACAGCAAGGTGACGCTTTCCGACGGGAAACAGGTAGAGGCCGACGAGGAGTACCTGCGGGAGTCGATCGTCGATCCCAATGCCAAGGTGGTCAAGGGGTTCCAGCCGATCATGCCGACCTTCAAGACCACCCTCAAGGACGACGACATCGCCGCCCTCATCGCGTACATGAAGACGCTCAAGTGAAACATCAGCCAAGCCGCCGGGGTATCTCATGAGCCATTCGGAAAGCTACCTTGCCCACAGCACCTTCAAGTCCTGGGCGTTGACCATGGACCACAAGAGGATCGGGGTCATGTACCTGGTCACCACCCACCTCTTCTTCCTGATCGGCGGAGTCCTCGCCCTGCTGCTGCGGCTGAAGCTCCTCTCCCCCGGCCCCGCCCTCTTCAGCGCCCATACCTATGACGTCCTCTTCACCATGCACGGGGCGATGATGATCTTTCTCTTCATCATCCCCGCCATCCCGTCGTCGCTCGGGAACTTCTTCATCCCGCTCTTGATCGGCGCCCGAGACGTCGCCTTCCCGAAGCTCAACCTCCTAAGTTACTACCTCTTCGTGGCGGGCATCCTCACAATACTCATCTCGCTGGTACAGCCGATCGACACGGGGTGGACCTTCTATACCCCCTTCTCCGCAGAGAACAGCGCCGCGGTCACCACCGTCGCCTTCGGGCTTTTCCTGGTGGGGATGTCGTCGATCCTCACCGGCCTCAACTTCATCGTCACCATCCACACCCTGCGCGCACCCGGAATGACCTGGTACCGCCTGCCGCTTTTCATCTGGGGGATGTACGGCACCAGCGTCATCCAGGTCCTCTCCACCCCGGTCATCGGGATAACCTTTCTGCTGCTGATCGCCGAGCGGCTTTTCGGCGTCGGTATCTTCGACCCGACCAAGGGGGGCGACCCGCTCCTGTTCCAGCATTTCTTCTGGTTCTACTCGCACCCGGTGGTCTACGTGATGATCCTCCCCGCCATGGGGATCATCTCCGAGGTCATCCCCTGCTTCGCCAGGAAACCGATCTTCGGCTACAAGGCGATCGCCTATTCGGCGCTGGCCATCGCCTTCATAAGCTTCCTGGTCTGGGGGCACCACATGTTCGTAAGCGGCATGTCCACCACCGCCGGGGTGATCTTCTCCTTTCTCACCTTCTTCGTGGCGATACCGACCGGGATGAAGATCTTCAACTGGATCGCCACCCTCTACAAGGGGTCGATCTCGCTCGACTCCCCGATGCTCTACGCGCTGACCTTCATCTTCCTCTTCATCATCGGCGGGCTCACCGGCCTCTTCCTCGGCTCGCTCGCCACCGACGTGCACGTGCACGACACCTACTTCCTGGTGGCCCATTTCCACTACACGATGATGGGGGGGACCGTGATGGGGCTCTTCTCCGGGCTCCACTACTGGTACCCGAAGATCACCGGGAGGATGCTGGACGAGCGGTGGGCCAAGCACGCCTGGTGGATGATCGTGGTCGGGTTCAACGTCACCTTCTTCCCGATGTTCATCCTCGGGATGCAGGGGATGCCGCGGCGCTACGCCGAGTACCCCGCCAAATACCAGCCCCTCAACGTGCTGGCGACCGTCGGCTCGTGGCTTTTGGCGTTGGGGATCGTCATCATGTTCGCCAACTTCATCCGGTCGCTCAAGCGGGGCGCCATCGCTCCGGCCAACCCGTGGGAGGGACTGACCCTCGAGTGGCAGATCCCCTCCCCTCCTCCGGAGGAGAATTTCGAGGAAATCCCGACGGTGACCGACTGGCCCTACAGCTACGGCAAAGAGACGGGAGAGAGACGTGGCAAGTAAGGAAAAGGCAGGCAAAGGCGCGCCGGTAGCGGCACGGCTGGGGATCTGGACCTTCCTGGCGACCGAACTCCTCCTGTTCGGCGGGCTCTTCACGGCCTACACGGTCTTCAGGATCACCTATCCGGACCTCTTTCACCATGAGCACCTGAAGCTGAACCGGCTCCTGGGGGCACTCAACACGGTGGTGCTCCTGACGAGCTCGCTCAGCATGGCCGTCGCCATCGCCGCCATCAGGCAGGGGAAGACTCGGCTGATGCAGGCGGGGATCATCCTCACCCTCGTTCTGGCGTCGGCCTTCCTCGGGATAAAGTACATCGAGTGGACCGAGGACTTCGCCCGGGGGCTCTACCCGAGCAGCAACCTCTTTTTCGGCCTCTACTTCGTCATGACCGGACTCCACGGCCTCCACGTCATCTTCGGGATGCTGGTGATGCTTTTTCTGGTGGTGCAGGGGCAGCGCAACCGGTTTTCCGCCGACTATCATACTCCCGTCGAGATAACCGGGCTTTACTGGCACTTCGTCGACCTGGTCTGGATTTACCTGTTCCCGCTGCTCTATCTGATCGGGTGAGGTGACTATGGGTTACTACAAGAGTTACGTGCTGGTCTGGATAGCGCTTATCGTGCTGACCGGAGCCACCGTCGGCGTCTCCTTCCTGAATCTCGGGCTCTGGAACGCCACCGCCGCCCTCATCATTGCCTCCACCAAGGCGACCTTGGTGGGGCTTTACTTCATGCATCTTCGCCACGAGATCAAGCTGGTGATCGGGTTCGCGGTGTTTCCCCTGCTGTTTTTGGCACTGATCATCGTGGGGACCCTGAGTGATACCCTGACCCGTTAACAGCAAGGAGAAACGCCATGAACCGGATCTTTGCAACGGATGACTGCCTGGCCAAGTTCATCGTGCGGATCGGCCTGGGGCTGGTCTTCTTTCCCCACGGAGCCCAGAAGGTCCTCGGCTGGTTCGGGGGGCCGGGCTTCTCCAAGGCGCTCGCCATGTTCACCACCCAGATGCACATCCCGGCCGCGCTGGCGGTGCTGGTGATCCTGGCCGAATCGCTGGGGGCGATCGGGCTCATCGTCGGCTTCCTGAGCAGAATCGCCGCCTTCGGGATCCTCTGCGACATGGTGGGAGCGATCGTCCTCGTCCACTGGCCCAACGGGTTCTTCATGAACTGGAGTGGAAAGCAGGCCGGTGAAGGGTTCGAGTACCACCTGCTGGTCATCGCCATGAGTCTCGCCATCCTGATCGGCGGCGC
The DNA here is from genome assembly GCF_054784495.1 of Geomonas sp. Red276. NCBI lineage: Bacteria > Pseudomonadati > Thermodesulfobacteriota > Desulfuromonadia > Geobacterales > Geobacteraceae > Geomonas > Geomonas sp. Red276. The sequence continues at coordinate 153,313 of NZ_BLXW01000004.1, read as the reverse complement.
CGGCAAATGGTCGATCGACCGGATCATCGACTGCCGGATAGAGAGAAACGAATTGAGGGCTAGGCTCTAGGGGCCTCCACCACCCCCACGCCCTTACCCTCCCCACTCCTCATCCCCTCGCCCCTTTAGGTGGGGTGGCCGAAGCCCCCCCGCATACCCTCGCCCCTTTAGGGGAGGGTGGCCGAAGGCCGCCACCTAAATCCCCTCGCCCCTTCAGGGGAGAGGGTGGCCGAAGGCCGGGTGAGGGAAGAATTTGAGGCAGCGAGGAGAGATCAACCTTGAAGCCACCGACGGAGGTGCCACATGCTAGGTAGAGTGACGGCCGGACTTTTCTTCCTTCTGCTCATCTGGGGGAACCTGGTGGCCGGGATGCAGGCGGGCTTGGCTTGCCCGGACTGGCCGCTTTGCCAAGGGAAGTTCCTCCCCCCCCTGCGGGTGGACGTCTGGATGGAGTTTCTCCACCGCGTGATCGCCGCGCTGGCCACCGTGATGCTCGTGATACTGGCCCGCCAACGCCTGGCGAGCTACCCCGGATTCACCAAGGCGATACCGATCACCGCGGTGGGGCTCATCGCGCTCGAGATCCTGTTGGGCGCCCTGGTGGTCGGCCTGGGGCTTCCCGTCCAGGTGACCACCGTCCACTTCATGATCGGGCTGGCCATCTTCATGCTGGTCCTCTTCATGGCCCTATGTGACGGCGAAGGGGCCCCCGTCGAGACCTCCTTGAGCGGCTACGCAGGGGCCCTCTTCTCCCTGCTGATACTCGTCTACGCCCAGGCGTCGCTCGGCGCCTATCTCAGGCATTCGGCCTCGGGGCTTGCCTGCCCCGACTTCCCCACCTGCCAGGGGACCCTGATACCGATGGTCTGGGACCGGTCGGTGGCCACCCACTTCACCCACCGCGTGTTCGCGGCCGGCACCTTCCTGACCGTCCTCGCCCTCTACCTCTACTCCTTGAAGGAGCGGGCGCTGAAGGCAAGACGCGGCAAACTCCTCACGCTGACCATCCTGGTGGCCGTCCAGATCGGCCTGGGTGCCGCCACCGTCCTCACCGGGCTAAGCTACCCGGTGACCGCGCTTCACCTCGCCATGACCATGGCCATCATCGCCCTGGGGCTGCGGGCCTGGCTCCTCCAGGTCCCGGGACCAGGTCGAGCCCATTCAGTGATAAGGGCGGCGGACCATAACGGCATCCCGGTCAAGGAAGCCGCGCCCGCCGCCTTGCTGATCGCCCTGCTGCGGGTGGGGAAGCCCGGAATCGCGGCTGCGCTGACCCTCGCCGGATTCACCGGCATGGCAACCGCTGCCCACGGTCCGCCGCAAAGCGATATCGCCCTCCCCTGCCTCACCAGCCTCTTCCTCATGTCTACCGCCGCTGCCGTCGTCAACAACGTCCTCGATCGCGCCCTGGACGAGGGGATGGAGCGGGTCTCTAAAAGGAGCGAGGCGCTCAGGTGCGTAGGAAGCGGCAGAGCGCTCGCCTGGGCCCTCGCCCTGGCCCTGACTGCGATTGGCATCTCTGCCAGCACCCTCAATCCCCTCACCACGCTCCTCCTGGTCGCCGCCTCGGCCGGTTACGCCTTTCACTACACGCTCTTTCTCAAGCGCAAAACCCCGTGGGGAGCCCTTTTCGGTGTGCTCCCCGGGGCCCTGCCGGTGGTCATCGGCCAGAGTGCGCTCTCACCGGCCGTCAACACGACCGCCCTGGCCCTCTTCCTCGTGATGGTCGTCTGGCAGCCCCCGCACTTCTGGCTTCTTTCCCTCGCTCACCTCGACCAGTACCGTGCCGCCCGTATTCCCGTCCTTCCGGTGGACAGAGGGGTCCCGTTCACCGCAGGCTGCATCTATCTCGGAGTCGCCGGACTGTTCCCCGCCCTTTTTCTCCTTTACAAAACCGGCGCTTTCAGTCACATTTTTCTAGCTGCTTCCTTCGCTTTGACCGTCTTCTACTACCTGGTCTGCTACCGCTTCCTCTCAGGCCGCCATCTCTCGCTCGCTCCCTTCAAGACGTCCATCGCATACCTGCTACTTATCTTCCTCCTGGTGATTGCCAGCCACTGCATCTGACCGGCATCCGTACCCTCTCATTGGCAAAAATAACATGGAACGTAACGGGAGTTTTTGGCAAACTTAAAGTATAGCCGTCGTTGTTCAACACCCGGAAAGGAAGCATCCAGTCATGAGGGAATTTACGAAGCAGGGAGGAAAGATCATGTCACGGTTCTACGATCCGAAGGATGAAAGGGATCTTGCCCGCGTCGAGGAGATATTGAGAAAGGGAGGTATCGAGTTCTTCGTTACCGCCGCCAAGCCGGGTTCCGGTTTCGCCGGTGAGATAGAGGTGGCCGAGGAGGACATCCCCAAGGCCGATGAATTACTCGGCAATAAACCGGTACCGGCATTCCGCGCTACCCGAGCGGCCGGTCGGAGTGTCCCTCAGCGGTAAAGGAAAGTACGCTCTCCACCCGGATTTCGAGCCTCCACTGCACCTGGGGCAGCCCCGGAGGTTCGGTCCCGGGGAGAAAACCATCCAGTACGGCGGTCTCCTCGGTCTTTTCCACCCGCCCCACGAACTGGAACCCGTTGCCGGTCGCCGGGTCGACTATCGCCACGGCGATCTGCGGGTTCTCCTGGAGATTCTGCATGGTCATAGGGCAGAACCATTCCTCGAAGACGAGCCGGTTGGGGGCCGGAACGGCGACGTCCCGGCCGGCCGCCAGGTGGGGATTGCCGCGGGCGTCGGAAGTGGCGACAAAGGCATGACCGGTCGACTCGGCGAAGAGCTTGATCTCCTGGGTTATCATGTTGACGTATCTCCTTTTTCCCGCCCGCACCAGCCTCCGATGCCAGCGGAACCTGATCGGCCATCGCCGGGACGGCTGCCGGGGCCTGGTGCCCAACCATGGCAAAACCGTATCGCTCCGGGATGTGCCGGTATTGCTTCTTCCCCTGTGGAACGCTGACCGGATCGTTCTCGCCCGCATCCAGCATTTCCCCTTTCTTTTCGCCGTATTGCCAATTTAGATTCTTTTAACACTCCAGCCACCGTAGTCAAGAATGGGGCAACGCACCGACACCGGTATGATAAGCTTTTTCCATGCCTTGATTGGACTTACGTCATCTGGAGAGACCGGGGATGTGGATAGTGCGATTGGCGCTTCGGCGCCCGTACACCGTTGCCGTCATGGCGCTGCTGATCCTGGTGCTGGGTGCGCTTTCCGCCAGCCGCATGCTCATCGACATCTTTCCGGTGATCGATATCCCGGTGGTCGCCGTCGCCTGGAACTATCCCGGGCTCTCGCCCGAGGACATGGAACGGCGGGTGGTGCTGATCAGCGAGCGCGCCTATTCGACCACGGTCAACGGCATATCGCGCATCGAGTCCGAATCCATACCGGGCATCGGGATGCTGAAGATCTACTTCCAGCCGGGGACCGAGATCGGGGCCGCCATCTCCCAGATCGCCTCGGTATCCAACACCCTGCTCCGCATCGCACCTCCGGGGATGCAGCCGCCGGTAATCGTCCAGTACAACGCATCCAACGTCCCGGTGGCCCAGCTCACCGCCTTCAGCAAAACCCTCCCGGAAGAGAAGATATTCGACTACGGGCTCAACTTCATCAGGGTGCGGCTCTTCACCATCCCGGGACTATCGACGCCGGCCCCCTTCGGAGGAAAAACCCGCCAGATCATGATCGACGTCAACCCCGCCGCCCTCTCCGCCCGGGGGCTCTCGCCGGCCGATGTGGTCAGCGCGCTCCAGTCCTCCAACGTCATCATTCCCGCCGGCACCGCCCGCATGGGAGGGCTCGAATACAACGTCACCCTCAACTCCAGCCCGCGGCTGATCGAGCAGTTCAGCTCGGTACCGATCAAGGTGGTGGGCCGCGCGCCGGTCTACATCGGGGACGTGGCCAAGGTCTCCGACAGTTTCGCCGAGCAGGTGAACGTGGTGCGGGTCAACGGCCGGCGGGCGACTTACCTGGCCATTCTCAAGCACGCCGACGCCTCGACGCTCGCCGTGGTGGACGCCACCCGCGAAGCGCTTCCCTCCATCCGGCAGGTCGCCCCGCAGGGGTTGGAGCTGAAGCTCGACTTCGACCAGTCGGTGTTCGTGCGGGGGGCGGTGACCAACGTCATCCGGGAGGCCCTCCTTGCCTCCATCCTGGTCTCGCTGATGATCCTCTTCTTCCTGGGAAGTTGGCGGTCGATGATCGTGGTGGCGACCTCAATCCCGCTGGCGATCTTCTTCGCAGTCATCGCGCTGAACCTGGCGGGGCAGACCATCAACATCATGACGCTCGGCGGACTCGCGCTCGCCATCGGGATGCTGGTGGACGACGCCACCGTCGAGGTGGAAAACATCCACCGGAACTTCGCGATGAACAAGCCGACCACGTTGGCGGTAATGGATTCCGCCCAGCAGATCGCCGTCCCGGCCATCGTCGCCACCCTCTCCATCTGCGTGGTGTTTTTCCCCGTGGTCCTCCTCTACGGGCCGTCGCGCTACCTCTTCACCCCGCTCGCCTTCGCCGTGGTGGCCGCCATGCTCGCCTCCTACCTTCTCTCCCGCACGCTGGTCCCCGTGCTTGCGCGCATGCTCCTCGCGAGCGAGCACGAGAAAAGGGAAATGGAACCAGGGCGAATCAGACGGTTCTTCGCTCGCGCCAACGAGAGGCGCGAGCGCGGCTTCGACCGCTTCCGTGACGGCTACGCGGGCCTCCTGGCGGCAGTACTCCACCACCGGCTATTCACCATCGTGATCGCCCTCCTCATCGGGGTCATCAGTACCGGCCTTCTCTTCGTGGTCGGCACCGACTTCTTCCCGGACGTGGACGCGGGGATCATGAAACTCCACCTGCGCGCCCCTTCGGGGACCAGGATCGAGGAGACCGAGGTACTGGTCGAGCAGGTCGAGCAGCGGATCCGCCAACTGATCCCCGCCGACGAGATCGACACCATCAACGACATGATCGGCGTCCCCACTTTCTACAACCTCGCCTTCGTGCAGACGGAAAATATCGGAGGGATGGACGCGGAAATCCTCATCTCCCTCAAGAAGGGTCACGCCCCAACCTCCGAATACCGCAATAAAATCAGGCGTACCCTTCCCGGCGAATTCCCCGGCTCCCGTTTCTACTTCCAGAGTGCGGACATCGTGACCCAGGTGCTCAATTTCGGACTCGCCGCCCCCATCGACGTGCAGATCGAAGGGGCCGACCTCTCCCGCTCCTATCCCTACGCCGTAAAGCTGCGCGACGCCATGCGGGGCATCGCCGGCATGGCCGACGTCCACATCAACCAGGTTCTCGACTACCCGACCCTCCAGGTGAACGTCGATCGCTCCCGGGCCGCCCAGCTCGGCATGAGCGAGCGGGACGTGGCTACCAGCGCCCTCGTCTCCCTCTCCACCAGCGTTCTCTTCGCCCCATCCTTCTTCCTCAACCCGGCCAACAACGTCAACTACACGGTGGCGGTCCAGGTACCGCGTGCATACCAGAACAGCATGGAGGCGCTCCTCGGCATGCCGGTCACCCCGTCGCAAAACGGCATCCTGCAGCCGCTTCCGACGCCGGATCTCTCCGCCCCACCGCAGGCCCCGGCCCAGCCGCTCGGCAACCTCGCCGAGGTAACCCACCGGGTCAGTGCCGAAAACATCAGCCACTACACGGTGCAACGCGTGCTGGATGTGGAAGGGAGCGTGGAGGGGCGGGACCTCGGGTCGGTCGCCAAGGAGATACGGAGGGCGATAGCGAAACTGGGGCGCCTTCCCGCCGGCATGAAGATAACCCTGCGGGGGCAAAACGAGGTCATGACCGAATCATTCAAGAGCCTGGCCCTCGGTCTGATGCTTGCCATTCTCCTGGATTACTTCCTGATGGTGGTCCTCTTCCAGTCCTGGCTCGATCCCTTCATCATCATGATGGCGGTGCCGGGGGCCCTGCTGGGGATCCTCTGGATGCTGGCGCTCACCGGTACCACCATCAACGTGGAGTCATTGATGGGCTCCATCATGGCGGTCGGCATCGCCACCTCCAACTCGATCCTGATGGTGAGCTTCGCCAACGACTTGCGGGTAGAGAAAAACGTCACCCCGGCTGAGGCGGCACTGGAGGCCGGTAAAACCAGGCTGAGACCGGTCTTGATGACTGCGCTGGCGATGATTATCGGGATGCTGCCGATGGCGCTCGCTTTAGGTGAGGCGGGTGGGCAGAATGCACCCTTGGGGAGGGCAGTCATCGGCGGCCTCCTGATGGCCACCATAGTGACGCTTTTCGTGGTGCCGGTGATCTATTCACTGATACGAATCAAGCTTCCGGTGAAACAGACGCTGGACGAGAGGCTTGAAAAGGAACTGCAGGCCCGGCATCCAGGCGGAGGTGATCATGGCGGATAAGGAAAATGAAAAATCCAAGGTCAGGTTGATCCATATCCTCGGCGTATCGGCGGTAGTGGTCTGCCTGGTGACCATAGTGATCCTTCTCCTGGTCAGGCGGCACGACGTGAGCAAGGAGGAAAAGGCGAGGGCCGCGGGCATTACCTCAGGCGCCCGGGTGCAGGTCGCGGTAGCCAATAAGGGGCCTGCCCAACGCACTCTCACCTTTACCGGCGAAGCACGCCCCTATGCGACGGCGACCATGTACGCCAAGGTGAGCGGCTACCTGAAAGAAATACCGGTGGACAAGGGAGACAAGGTCGGCAAGGGGGACCTCCTGGCCAGGCTGGAATCCCCGGAACTGGTGAGCCAGTATCGATCGGTGCTGGCGGACGCAGTCAACAAGCGGACCTTCGCGAAACGTGAATTGTCCCTGTTGAGAGATGGCATCATTTCACAGCAGGAGGCCGACGACGCCGTTACCGCGGCCAAGAGCGCCGAGGCGAACGCGGCGGCTCTACGTGACCAGATGCGCTACCTGGTGATCCAGGCCCCCTTCGACGGCATGGTCACCGCCCGCTTCGCCGATCCCGGCGCGCTGGTGCAGACCGCCAGCGCCGGCCAGACCGCCGCGCTGCCACTGGTGACCCTTTCCAAGACCGACCGGCTGCGGGTCTTCATCTACCTGGACCAAAAGAGTGCCGGGATGGTTAAGGTGGGAGACCAGGCGACGATTTCCGACCCTGCCAGACCGGAACGGAAGCTGCCTGGCCAGGTGGCGAGGATCAGCGGGGAGCTCGATCCCAAGACGAGGACCATGCTCTGCGAAGTGGACATGGACAATTACGAACAGTCACTTTTGGCGGGTGGATTTGTTGACGTAAAGCTGACGGTGGCCGCGCCGCCGTACGTGCAGGTGCCGGCCACCGCGGTGTACACGCGGGAAGAGAAAACGATGGTGGCGGTCATCGGAGAGGATAACCGGGTCCGCTATCGCCCGGTCACGGTGGCCGACAGTAACGGCAAGCAGCTGAGACTGAGTGAGGGAGTCCGGGAGGGTGACCGGGTCGCCCTCAACCCCGGTACCGGCTTGACCGAGGGCGAGCTCGTGCAACCGGTCCTGGCAAAGGAGCCGGCCGGAGGGGGGCAGTAACCGCCCGTTTACCCCCCTGCCCTCACCCGGCCTCCGGCCACCCTCTCCCCTAAAGGGGCGAGGGATTTTCCGTAGGGTGGGCACTCCGTGCCCACGCTCCTCCCTTGTCCGGCGACCAGCCCCTCCCCGAGCCCAAGACTAGAGGACTCTCGCCAGATCGATCAAAACCGTCTTGATCTCCCCTTCCACCACGAACGGCTCGACTCCCAGTTTTCCCAGTTCGATCTTGGGCGCTTCGCCCATCATGGAGCAGACCACCGCTCGCACCCCTTCGAGCGCCTGCGCAGTGGCCGCGAGGGTGTGCGTGCGAAGGGGATGATCCGGGTCGAAGCTGCAGTAGCGTTCGACCTTCCGCTCGTCGACCAGCTTGACGCCTTCCCCATCCACTTCGTAGATCAGGAAGCGCTCGGCGTGACCGAAGTGCTGATTGATTTCCACGCCATCTTTAGACGCAACAGCGATGAGCATACCGTACCTCCAGGCAGCGATAGTTTTCGACCAACAATGCACCCCATCCTCACCCTGTCCCTCCCCTTGAAGGGGAGGGTACCCAGGGCTACCGAACAAAGTCACCTTCCCCTTCAAGGGGAGGGCTGGGGTGAGGATGGGGTTAACGCCGGGCTAGGCGACCACCGGCTCGAAGGTGAAGCACTTCTTGGAGCAGGTGCGGCCGCAGGCGCCGCAGCCGATGCAGTTGCCGGCATTCTCCACCTTCATGAACATCTTGGCCGAATCGTCCTCGTCCACCTCTTCGAAGGCGAGCACGTCGTGCGCGCAGACCTTGAAGCAGCGACCGCAACCGATGCAGGTTTCCTCGTCGATGGACACGATGAACTGCGGGGTCCACTCTTTCTTGTCTCTGGTTAGTCCGGTGATGTAAGCCATGGTCGTTCTCCTTTATGAGTATTTATCTTCTGATCCTGAAAGGTCAGCTTGAGCTAAGGTTACCCCATCATCATCCCTGCCCCCCCTTGAAGGGGAGAGAGAGTAGGAAGGAGGGGCAGATAGTATGAAGGGCAATCCCTCTTTCAGTCTTCGTCCAGAAAAGAGGTCGCCTGTTCCTTGTTCATCGCCTTTCTCAGCCAGGGCGGCGGGTTCCCTCTGAGCACTTCCTGCATCCGCTCGACGGACTCCTTCAGGCTCACCTCGGTGTTGGTCTTCATGGGATGGATCCGCTTGGCCACCAGTTTGGCCGCCGCCGGGCCCCCGATCTGCATGGTGTAGACCACCGCACAGTCGGAAAGAAGGGTTGCCCGGGCGGCGATGCGGTCCTCCTCGTCACTGCCGTGCTCGCCGACGCTGACCGTTTCCAGGAAATGGGCATCCTCCGGGCCTACCTCCCAGATGTAGAAAGATTCCGCCTGCCCGAAGTGCAGATCGATGAATTCGCCCGTCTTGCTGGTAAATGCTATCTTCACGTTTAACCTCCTAAATCCAGGTCTTTGTTACAGATCTCGTCACACGTAGGTTGCGTTGAACAGCTTCATCGTGAAACGCAACGATTGCCATGGCCGCCGGCGAGTGTCGCGTTTCGTCCCTCAACGCGACCTACAAGGTTGGTTGAGTCGGGAAAGTTTCACCAAGGGTACAGGCACCGGAGGTGCCAGTCCCCTCCCGCGGTTTAGTTGTGGGCCAGTTTCTGTGCCTCTTTGGCGTTAGCTTGAAAGATGTTCGCCACTTCGAAGACGAGGTTGAGGGTCCCCTGGTATCCCACCCACATCTTGTGATGGGACCCGAGGCGGTCGAATACCGGCATCCCCGTCCTCAGGTGGGCATTGATCCCGAGCTTCTTGGCCGCCTGGCGGCCGTTGGAGTTGGCGACCAGCAGATCGGCCCCCGCCGCGGTCTGTTCCAGGTCCTCGAGGTCCCCGACGAAGAGGTTTTCCACCGGCAGCGCATCGAGCCCCTTGGTCCTGGTGGCGGAGATGGCGACCTGAACGTCGCACCCCATGCCGAGCAGGAAACGGGTCATTCCCTTCAGGTGGTCGGCTTCCAGCGCGATGGCCACCTTTTTCTGCCCGAACTGGTAGTGGCTGTCCACCATGGCGTCCATCAGCCTGCTTCTCCACCGCTGGAACTTGAGCGGAATCGGCCTCTCCGAAATGGCCGACAGCGTGGTCATCAACAGATCGGTTTCCTCAAGCCCGGTGATGGAGGTGAAGCCGTAGCAGGCAATCCCGAACTTGCTCTTGAGGATCTTGGCGGCGTCGGAGAGGGAGTCGCCGAAGTAAAGGGTCGCCTCGCTCCTTCCCGCCCAACGAATCCTGTCCACCGAGACCCCGCCCACCGACAGCGCCGAAACCGTGGCATCGATGTGCCCGTCCAGTGCATTGGAGATGTCGGGCATCACGATAGGAACGAGCCCGAAAGCCTCGCAGATGGAGGCTATTTCCTCCACCTCGGCGGGGGTCAGCTGGCACCCCGGCAGGATGTTCACCTGCCCTTTCACCGTCGATCCCCCCTCGGGAACAGTGGCGACAATGGCCTCCACCGCGGCGGCATACCCTTCCTGCATTGACCCGCAGTAGTCCGGGGTGGAGGCATGGATGACGGGGATGGCGTCGTGCTCGGGATGCGCCTGGCGGAACTTCACGATGGCGCTTCTCACGTCGTCGCCCATGGTCTCGGTGAGCCCTGAGGTCATCACCCCGACCACCGCGGGCTTGAACTTCTCCATCACCCGGTTGAGCCCCAGCTTCAGGTTCTCCCATCCGCCGAAGATGGCCGCCTCCTCGCTCATGCTGGTCGAGTTGAGGGCAATCGATTCCTTGAAGTGACGCGAGAGCTGCAACCGGATAAAGGTCGAACATCCTTGCGCGCCGTGCAATAGGCCGAGCATCTTGTCGATCCCCAGAAATGCGAGGGTCGCGCCCAGCGCCGGGGAGTTCTTCTGCGGGTTGACCGTGGCGTTCTTGGCCGGCACCTTGACCCGGGAGAGCTTCATCTCCTCCGCTTCCAGCCGAGCGCCGTGCCCGGCCGCAAAGGCGATTTTCTCCTCGACCTCGGCGTGATCCAGCTCCCAGGGAGCCTTGGCGTTCAACACCGGCCAGATGGGGTTATTCACCGTCAGGTCGAGCTGCCTGGCGAAGGTCACCATCCCGTCGTAACCGGCGTAGGGATGGGAGCGGCCGTGGTTGATATCGAGAAACGGAGTCTTGGTCTTCAGCGCCAGGAACTTCGTCTTTCCCCCCGCCACGATCAGGTCGGGGAGCTTTTCGTACATCACCGAGAGGAGCCCCGCGGTACTCGTGTCCGCGATGATGGTGGCGTCCTTGTGCATGAGCGCCTTCATCCGGTAGAAATCCTCAAGGGTCGAATTCTGTGTGCCCGCAGCCAGGATCTCGATACCCAACTCGGAGAGTGCGTTGACCATCGACCAGGTCTTGACCCCGCCGGTGAAAAGCACCGCCCGTTTCCCTTCCAGCCGGGCCCGGTAGGGGGCGATCAAGTCGCGGCAGGATGACTCGCACTCGGCGATCAGCTTCTCCACCCGGTCCTGCATGATCCTCTTCTCGAGGCCGTTAACCCGGTCGTCCAGCTCGCGGGCGATGTCGCGCAGCGCCTTGGCAACGTCGGAAAGCCCGTAGAAGGATTCCTCCAGGTAGGGGATCCCCCAGTTCTTCTGCATCTTCTTGGCGAGGTTGGTGAGGCTCTTGGAGCAGACGATGATGTTCAGCTTGGCGCGGTGGGCGTAGCGGAGATCTTCGAACTTGGAGTCGCCGCTGATGCAGGAGAGCACCCGGATACCGAGTTTTTCAAAGAGCGGGAGCATTCCCCAGAGGTCGCCGGCGATGTTGTACTCCCCGATCAGGTTGATGTCGTAGTCGGTGGTGTACTCGGGTTCGGCGGTACCGATCACGTACTTAAGGAGCGCTTCGCCGGCCAGCCGGTTGCCGATGTTCTTGTCCCCGATGAAGCCGGGGGTGTTGATCGGAATGACCGGCATGGGAACCTTGTCCTTGGCCGCCTTGCAGACCGCCTCGATGTCGTCGCCGGTCATGGAGGTCACGCAGGTGGCGTAGACGAAGATGGCCTTCGCCTCCGGGTAGCGTGCGGCCAGCTCCTGGATGGCCTTGTAGAGTTTCTTCTCGCCGCCGAAGACCACGTCGTTTTGCAGCATCTCGGTGGTGAAGCCGCGGCGGTAAAGCTGGGATTCGCTGGAGCGGGCGCCCCGGTTGTCCCAGGAGTTGCCCGCACAGGCGATGGGCCCATGGACCAGGTGAATGACGTCGGTGATGGGCATCAGGACCACGCGCGCGCCGTCATATGCGCAGCTTCGCTCGGTCCCCTCCCCCGGTTCGGACTTCTTGCAGAACTTGGGGGCACCCACGTCGTGGGTTTCACAGTCGGTTGCGTCGTACCAATCCGGTTTAGCCATGAGCTCCTCTCCTTTGAGGTTCGTGCCTCTTCCTCTTTGCCTTACATCCCCTCTCCCCCCGGGAGAGGGGCGGGGTGAGGGAGGTTGCCAGTGACGTAACACCTTCCTCACCCGGCCTTCGGCCACCCTCTCCCGGAGGGAGAGGGCTTTACTGTCCCTTGCGGCAAGGGGGGACGGGCTACCTCATCATCTCGAAATGCTGGTCGTCGCAGGTCTCGTCGACGACGTCGATGAACTTGTTGCAGATGGTGGAGACCATGTTGATCACCCCCTGGTAGCCGACCAGCGGCACCCGGTGCAGGTTCACCCGGTCGAAGATCGGGAAGCCGAAGCGGAACAGCGGGATCTTGGCGTCGTGGGCGAGGAACTTGCCGTGGGTGTCGCCGATGACGGCATCCACCGGGCTGGTCATCACCAGGCTGCGGAGGTGCCAGAGGTCCTTGTTGATGTAGACGGTGCAGTCCTTGCCGAACGGGGAGGCTTCGAGGAGAGCGTTAAGTTCCTTCTCAAGCTTCTTGGTCCCCTTGGAGCAGAGGATGTGCACCGGCTTGGCCCCCATCTCCAAGAGGAAGGAGACGTAGCCCAGCAGGTAGTCGGGATCGCCATAGACGGCGAATTTCTTGCCGTGGATGTACTGGTGGGCGTCGGTCATGAGGTCGACCGCGCGGCCGCGTTCCGCCTTGAGCGATTCGGGAACCGGCTTTTCGAACAGCTCGGACAGTTTCAGCAAGAGGGCGTCGGTCTTGGCGATGCCAAACGGCAGCGGCAGGGAAACGTGCTTGCCGGAGTAATTGTCCTTGATCCACGCGAAGGTCTTGGCCGAGGAGTAGGTCCCCAGCGCCATGGTAACCTTGCCGTTGATGGAATCGGCGGCCTCGTCGAGCTTGGTGCCACCGGGATAAGGGCGGTAGGTGCCGTCGTTGGGGGAGTCGAAAACGTCCGAGATGTCGGCCAGCACGGTGTAGGGGATCCCGAACTCTCCCAGGATCCGTTTGTATTCCCAGTAGTTGCCGGTGTTGGCGTCGAAGCCGGGAAGCAGGTTCAGCTTTCCGGTGCAGCGCCCATCCACCTGCTTGCCGGCGGTCAGGGTCTGCATGATGGAGAGGAGCATCGCGTCGTAGCCGTGCACGTGGGAGCCGTTGAAGCTCGGTGTGTTGGCGAACGGGACCGGGAAATCCTTGGGCACCACCCCTTTGGCGCGGGCGTTTTTGATGAAGGCGGTCAGGTCGTCCCCGATGATCTCGGGCATGCAGGAGGTGAAGACCGATATCATCTTCGGTTTGTAGAGGGTGTAGGCGTTCTCGAGCCCCTCGTGCAGGTTGTTCTGGCCGCCGAACACCGCCCCGTCCTCGGTCATGGCATCGGAAACCGCCGGCGCCGGCTCGCGGAAGTGGCGGTTCAAGGTCGAGCGATAGTAGGAAGCGCACCCTTGGGAGCCGTGCACGAAGGGCAGGCTCCCTTCGAAGCCGTGGGCGGCCAGTTCGGCCCCCAGCGGCTGGCAGGCGTGGGCGGGGTTGATGGTCAGCGCGGTGCGCGCAAAGTTCTTCTCTTTGTAATCCTCGCTATTGATCCATTCGGCTACCCTTTTGACCTCCTCTTCCGGGATCTCGGTAACCGGCTTCACTGCTAATCCAAGATTGTTTGCCATGGTATATCTCCTTCGGTGGGAGACTCATCCGTCACACCACCAGGTTAGTTGTTCAGCATCCCTTAGAACGGGGCCTTCACCAGGTTCCAGGTCGGGCTGTTGACCGCCATGTCGATGTCGCGGGCGAAGATCGGGAACCCCTTGTAGCCGTGGTAGGGCCCGGAGTAATCCCAGCTGTGCATCTGGCGGAACGGGATCCCCATCTTCTGGAACAGGTACTTCTCCTTGATGCCGGAGCCGATGAGGTCGGGTTTCAGCACGTGGGCGAACTGTTCCATCTCGAACTCGGAGGCGTCGTCGTACACCACGGTGGCCTCCGGCATCTCGGGGGCGGTGCGGTCGTAGTCATCGGTGTGGGCGAACTCGTAACCGGAACCGACGCAGACCATGCCGAGATCCTCGTAGGCGTTGATGGTGTGGCGGGGACGCAGACCGCCGACGTAGAGCATGACCTTCTTCCCTTCCAGACGGGGCTTGACCTCCTCGATGATCGCCTGGCAGACCGGGTCGTACTTGGCGATGACCGCCTCGACCTTCTCCTTGATGGAGTCGTCGAAGAGCTCGGCCAGTTTCCTCAGGCTCTCCTTGATCTTGGTCGGGCCGAAGAAGTTCAGCTCGATCCAGGGGATACCGTACTTCTCTTCCATCACCTTGCACATGTAGTTCATGGAGCGGTAGCAGTGGATCACGTTGAGCTTCACCTGGTGGGTGGCGGCGATCTTCTCCATCTCGCCGTCGCCGGTCCAGACCGCCTTGACGTTGAAGCCGCACTCCTCGAGGAGGGGCTTGGTGGACCAGGCGTCGCCGCCGATGTTGTACTCGCCGATCAGGGCGATGTCGTAGGGGCCGATTGGATCGGGGAACTCGCGGGTCTCGATGATGTAGTCGCGGATGGTGTCGTTGGAGATGTGGTGACCGAGCGACTGGGAAACACCGCGGAAGCCCTCGCAGTTGCAGGGAATGATCGGGAGATCCAGCTCCTTGCTGGCAGCCTTGGCGGTGGCGTTGATGTCGTCGCCGATCAGGCCGACCGGGCACTCGGAAAGAACCGAGATCCCCTTGGCGAGCGGGAAGAGCTCTTTGGCCTCGTGCAAAAGGGTGTTGAGCTTCTTGTCGCCGCCGTAGACGACGTCTTTTTCCTGGAAGTCGGAGGTGAACTGCATGGCGAACTGGTTGACCCCGTTGATGCCGGAGACCAGGTTACGACGGGTACCCCAGGAGTACCACCCGCAGCCGACCGGGCCGTGGGAGACGTGCACCATGTCGCGGATCGGGCCCCAGACGACCCCTTTGGCGCCTGCGTAGGCGCAACCGCGGGCGGACATGACGCCGGGGACGGTCTTCTTGTTGGACTTGACGCAGGCGGAACCGGAAGCCTGGTCGTTGGGCGCCAGGTGCGGCGCGCGCTTTTTCTTTCCTTTCTCGGGATAGGCCTCGAGAACCTTGTCGATCATCTCCTGAGTCGACTCTTTAGTGATGCCATCAACAGTCTTGATCTCGTGGGACATAAAAAGCTCCTTTGGGTAAGGGCACCGCGTTTGCTGTCACAGGATATCCTTGATACAGCAGGCGATAGCCCAGCTCATTTGATGTAGTGGTTGAGGGCCGGACAAGAGACGGTTTTCACCTCATCTCCCCCACCCTTGTTAAGGGGGGCCGGGGGGGATTTGCCTTTTCCTGATCAAAGCAAATCCCCCTGAATCCCCCTTTGACAAGGGGGACTTTCGGCTACTTCGCGGCGGCCTCGGCCACACCCACGATCGACTCGTCGTCGGCTTCCATGATGCCGAACTCCATCAGCAGCTCTTCGAGCTCGTCCATGGTGAGCGGGTTGGGAACCACCAGCATCTTGTTTTCGGAGATCTTGCGGGCCAGGGTGCGGTACTCCTCGGCCTGCTTGTGCTCGGGGGAGTACTCGATGACGGTCATCCTGCGGAGCTCAGCCCTCTGAACCTGGTTGTCGCGGGGAACGAAGTGGATCATCTGGGTGCCCAGCTTGGCGGCCAGTGCCTCGATCAGATCGGCCTCGCGGTCGGTGTTGCGGGAGTTGCAGATCAGGCCGCCCAGGCGGACCTTGCCGGTGGCGGCGTACTTGAGGATACCTTTGGCGATGTTGTTGGCGGCGTACATGGCCATCATCTCGCCGGAGCAGACGATGTAGATCTCTTCCGCCTTGTTCTCGCGGATCGGCATGGCGAACCCGCCGCAGACGACGTCGCCGAGGACGTCGTAGAAGACGAAGTCGAGGTCGGGGGTGTAGGCGCCGTTCTCCTCCAGGAAGTTGATGGCGGTGATGACGCCGCGGCCTGCGCAGCCGACACCCGGCTCCGGCCCGCCGGACTCCACGCACTTCACGTCGCCGTAGCCGACCTTGAGGACGTCGCCCAGCTCGAGGTCCTCAACGGTGCCCAGGTCGCGGACCAGGTCCATGACGGTGGCCTGGGCCTTGGCGTGCAGGATGAGGCGGGTGGAGTCGGCCTTCGGGTCGCAGCCGACGATCATGACCTTCTTGCCGAGCGAGGCGAGGCCCGCGACCGTGTTCTGGGTGGTGGTGGATTTCCCGATGCCGCCTTTGCCGTAGATTGCGATCTGTCTCATGTTCCTTCTCCTTTTCTTGCCCCGCCGACCTTTTGGCTCCGCTTCGGACCGGACCGTTCGGCAGCCTCCCTTGGCCACTCCAACGAACCCGCCGCCTGACATAGTCTCTTCCAAATCCGGAGAGGTTCAGGGCTGTTTTTGATTTTCGAGGCCCTAATAAAAAAGGCGCTCCGTTATTGCTTACGGTGGGCGCCTTTGCCGATCTTTCGTACGGTTGAACACAGCGGCGTGTTCGATTCGGTTTTGTTTTACATATAGCAGGTACCGTGCCAACATCTAACCTGCCGTTATTCCATCATTTCCTGCTTTGGTTCCCGCTCTGTCCAGTGCTGCCCGGGGCAGCTGCCTAAAGATTAGTCACTTAATGAGCACCCTCGTTTTCCTTCCGGTCCTCTCCCCTCGCCCCTTTAGAATCTCCCTCACCCCCCCTTCGGGCACCCCCTAAAGGGGCGAGGGTTGATTTGTTGCTTTCCTTCTCAAGCCGCCGCCAGCGAGAGCGATGCATGGAGCCTTCTCAGCTCCCCCGGATCGAGCGGTCCCTTGATCTTCTGAGCGGTGCTGCGGACCTTGGCAATCAACAGCCGAGCCTCCTCCCTGGAGAGCGGGATCCCGATCTGCCGGTAGCTTTCCACGATGCCGTTGGTTCCGGAATGCTTGCCAGCCACGATGTGCCTGGTCAGGCCAACCTCCTCCGGCGGAAATCCTTCGTAGTTAGCCGGGTTCTTGAGAACACCGTCGGTGTGGAGCCCGGACTCGTGGGAGAAGACCCGTTCGCCGACCACCGCCTTCCAGGCCGGCACCTCGCGGTTGGAGGCCAGCCCGACCAGCCTGGAGACCGCGGAAAGCCTCCGGGTGTCGATCCCGACGTCGATGCCGCAGGCGACCTTGAGCGACATCACCACCTCTTCCAGAGCAGCGTTACCCGCCCGTTCGCCCAAGCCGTTGACGGTGGTGCTGATGTAGGAGGCCCCTCCCCTCACCCCGGCCAGCGCGTTGGCGGTGGCGAGCCCGAGGTCGTTGTGGGTGTGCACCTCAAGGTCGATGCCGGGGACCGCGGCGGTCAGGGTGTGAACTTTCTCGAACATGGTGAAGGGATCGAGGATCCCGAGGGTGTCGCAGAAACGGAAGCGGTTGGCCCCGTTGTCGCGGGCGATGGTCATGAGCTCGGCCAGGAAGCCGAGGTCGGCGCGGCTGGCATCCTCGCCGCCGACGCAGACATAGAGATCGTGGTCCTTGGCAAAGGCGAGGGACTCTCTCAGCTGCTTCTTCACCCATTCACGGCTCTTGTTGATCTTGTTCTCGATCATGATGTCCGAGACGCTGAGAGAGAGATCCACCGCCTTGATGCCGCAGGAGATGCTCGCCTCGATGTCGGGGATCAGCGCCCGGTTCCAGGTGATGAGACGCGCGTTCAGGCCGAGATCGACCAGAGCGCGGATGGTGCTTCTCTCCTCCCTCCCCATGGCCGGGATGCCGCACTCGAGCTCATGCACCCCCATGGCGTCCAGCTGTCTCGCGATGGTTATCTTCTCCTTGGCACTGAAGACCACCCCGGCGGTCTGCTCGCCGTCGCGCAGGGTGGTGTCGCCGATGAATACCGACCGTTTCGACAAATTCTTCATACCCGCCTCCCTTCTCCAGAGAGCGGCTCCGTCAGGTGCCTCTCCCCGTTCCTATCCTTCCGACCGAAGTTCCGGCAAGTCGCCTTTGACTCGCGTCCATCGACTGCCGCACACGTGGCAATCGACATCAGGGTTAGCAGAAGGTGTGCCAGCAGTCGGGAAGGGAGGGGTAAGCGGCGGGAATAAAGGAGTTTGAGGTAAAACCAGAAGAGAGTGCGTGAGGCGGGAATCGGCGTATACGGGGAGATTCAATGAGGCGTTGCCGGTTAGCTTCTCATTCGAGCCTAAATTATTGGCAGACGATTGTTGCCGATGGTAGCGGCACACGTTTTCTCTGCCGGGCCGGGGGGGCAATCAGTACCGCATCCGGTCGGCAAGGCGACCTTTTCCACCAGGTCGGCAGAGTGTTCGAGCGTATCCGCCCCGGCTTCCGCCGGAACCGCACCGTGTTGCGCCAACTTCGTCGCGTTCATTAACGGCAAAAGCGTCGTCAAACTGCGGTGTTACCAGAGACAAAAACCAACCGGTATCGACGCGCGACCAACCGTCCCTAAGGCGCGACCAACCGTTCCTAAGGCACGCCAAAATCGCCGTCCTTCGGCCGGCAGCAATCGACACCGCCGCAGCAGGCACCGCCGCCGCGACCGCAGGCACCGCTGTCACATCCGCGACTATCGTAGCTGCAGCATCCACAGCTCTCGCACGGGACGCAGTTGCAGCACGCCGCCGAGGAACCGAACGAACCCTTGTCAGACCTTATGGCAGTCGCGGCTCACTCGGTTTTGTGTTCCGTCTGCAGATCGAGGTTCTTCAAACGGTTGATGTTTCGATGGAGTTCCTTGTTCTCTTTGGAGAGGGAAAGGTTGTGGGTCTTGAGATTCTGGTTTTGCTTGGCAAGGTCCGACACCCCCTTCAGATAATCGAGAAGCGGCCTTGCTTGCTCGGTCCACTTGCTGGCCGGGTATTCACGGCGTAACCGTTCGAGATAACGGATTGAGGCTGTCCTGCGCTTTTCGCCCGGCCCAAGCGTCAGTATGCTCAATCGGAACAACGCCTCGTCGGTTACCCCTTTACTCCCCGGTTCAGCGACAACTTTCTCCAGCATAGTGACCGCAGCATCCTGCCTCCCCAGCGCCAGTTCCTGAACGGCCGCCGACAGTTGTTTGCTGGAATCCTTTTCCTGGCGACCATGCGGCAAGGTGGCACACCCACTCATAATGGAAATCAGCAGAATGAGAAAGACAAACCTGTTCATCGCGCCACCATGCGACCGTTGAACATGTAATTGCTCCCCTCGAAGACCTTCACGTGATCTTTAATTTCCGCCGCGGCCTTGGCAATATCCATTGCCGAACTGTAGTCACCGTCCCCGCATTCAATAATGGCAATGGATATGGTCATGATAGGAAAGACTCTTTCTACGCCATAGCGGTCGAGCCCTTCGATAGCACCGCGAGCCAGATCCTCTGCCGAATAGTACTTCACGATCTCGCTTTCGAAATCGGCGATGATTTTCCTGCAAAGAGGCTCGGCCGGTTCACAGTCGGCCACGACGACGAAGTCATCGCCACCCACGTGCCCAACAAAGGCGTCGGCATCGGCGATGGCCCGGACGGCTTGTTCGATAACCTCTGCCGACATCTTGATTACTGCGCTGGCCTGGATACAGCCGTAACGGTCGTTGAACGCTTTGAAATTGTCGAGATCGGCATAATAAACGGCAAAGGGGTTTCCGTCCGCCAACCGCCTGCACAATGCCCGCTCGATGGCGATGTTACCCGGCAGGCGGGTAAGCGGGCTGGCGTCGAGGCTGATCTGTTCCAAAACCTTGAGCCGGGCAGCCATCCCGGTGAAATCCATAGCCAGCTCCCCAATCTCGTCACCGGGTGGGATCTCCGGATCGAAATCGAATTCCCCGTCGGCGATCCGGTGGGTGGCCTTTTTCAGCTTGGTGATAGCGGAAGCAATCTTCACAACCGAATAAGCGGCCACGCCGATGGCCAGGATAAAGCCGCTAAGGGCCAGGACCACGGTCCATTTTACGGTGGAGCTTTCCTCGCGATCGGCGGATTGGACCTTACGTGCCAGTACTCCCTGTTCCCGGCTGTAGAGGCGGTCGAGGCAGGCGATGATCGTGTTGGAGGCCTCCTGCACCGGAACAATATCGGTAGTCTTCCCCGCGACCACCGGTGCCGACTTCTTTACGAAGTCAGCGTACATCCTCTCCAGGACAAGACTGTCTTCGGGATGAGTCTTTTCGATCGTCTTGAGGAGATCCTTGAATTCTCCCTGGCGCCGCCGAAACAGGGTAAGGAACTCATTTTCCTTTAAAATGGAATATTTTCCGGCTGACCTCTCCTGGGCCACGATCGAGCCCCTCATTTTGTTGAGGGAATCGATGAACACGAGATTGTTGTGGGCTATTTCGCGCGCAGTCTGGTTCAGGGAGAACAGGCCGAGAATGGCGAATATCAAGGCTGCCGTGGTGAACACAACCATGGCGGAGTAACTGGCAACCAGTTTGTGTACCAGCGTGAACCTAAGCCGAGGTGCTCTATACGCCATGAAATTTCCGCTCTTCGTTTTACAGGCTCGACTGTCCCGCATACCCCTTTGACCACAAAGGAGGAGCGCATGATGCCCCAGATTCAATAGCCCGGCCCGAGCGCCGAGAAAAGATTAGAACAATATAGAGATATCTTGTATTTTTGTCAAAGGCGAACAATCAAATAGATTGGGATGACTGTTTTTCAGGATAAAGCGGGGATGGACAGGACCTCTAACGTGCCGGCCCTGTCCCACTTCAGCGCTGCGGCTGCAGCTTGGCGAGGAAGGCGCGTATCCTCTTCGCGTTGGTACCGAGATCGCTGATCCCGACGCGGGAGGTGGAACGGACGTCGATGAGCGACCGGTTGCCGGCCGGCACGACGCGGACAACTACGTCATCTTTGAAACCGAACCAGAAGGTGGTGGCGATGGCTTCGATTCTCCCCTCTTCCGGCACCGCCGCTACAATCTCCCACCCCATGTCCTTGGCGGCATTCAGGGCGGCTTGGAAGGCCTGATCCTGGGGCTCCGGCATTATCAGCGTCTTCAGGTCGGGATAGGCCTTTATCTGCTGCATCGCCACGGAGGTGCCGGGGTAGTCAGCGGAGACCTTGCGAAGCGGCAACACCGCCACGAACTTTGGGGGATTATCGACATCGGTGGTTATGTCGTGTATGCGTGGGTATCGCATGGCTTGCACCTTCCAGGAATAAGGGATGCCGAAGGCGACTCCGGCACAGATCAGCGCGGCAAGGGAGACGGCGATTCCAAGCCAATACCGCCTCCTGATTGCCAGCACCCCGATCAGGACGGCAAGCAACGCAGTGGCAAGTCCGGCGTAGGCTGAAAACCGAACCAGCGTTAAGCCGGCGCGGAATTGCCAGATGTCGAGCCGGGTGCCAAGGCCGGAGGCAAGCAGTAGCAGCAATGAGAAGACCGAGGCGGCGGCCACGATGAGCGGAAGTACGAGCGCGGTGCTGCGCCTGGCAGAGGGGACGGATTGCTGGTTGTCGAGATGACCGGTGTGGAAATGAAAACTCCTGGAGCCGAAATGAGTTGTCCGGGAATGCATTGGATATCCTCCCCGTGGTGAAGGTTGCCTTCACATTAATTATACAGCAGCGGCCGGGTCAGGTATCCAGGGAGAATTGCGAGGGGGCGAGCTTTGACGTATGTACCGGGAAGGGATTGGTGGGCAGAGGGCTGCCCACCCTACGAAGGTTCGGGGAGAAGCTAAATTAAACGGGGGGTAGTTACACGATGCCGGCCACGACGCCGGCGCCGTTGGGGAGATCCAGCGGGATGCGGCGCACGTCTTTCGCCCCGGCGGCCTTCAGCATGTCGAGGAGTTCCTCCTCGCTGTAGGACTGCCCTTCGGGAGTCCCCACCAGCATGTTGAGCGAAAAGAGCGCCGGGAAGAGCGGGGAGTCCTTGTCGTTGTCCAGGATGAACTCCTGCACCATGATCATCCCGCCGGGATCGAGGGCGCGCATGGTCTTCTTTAGAATCTCCACGCAGGTCTCGGGACCGACTCCGTGCAGGATGTGCGAGAGCCAGGCGGTATCGAACCCTTGGGGAAGCTCCTGAACCTCGAAGTCGCCGGCTTCGAACCTGATCCTTTCGGAGAGATTGAATTTGGCGACCGTCTTCTCGGCGAACTCGCGGGTGGTGGGAAGGTCGCAGATGACCGCGGTGAGCTCCGGATTCTGGAGGCAGAAGTGGATGGCGTAGGTGCCGGGCCCGCCTCCCAGGTCGAGGAGACGGCGCCGGCCGGAGAGATCGATCTGCGGCACGATCCTCGGGGCGATCTGCATGGCCAGGTTAAACATTCCCATCAGGAAGCTTTCCCTGGACTCCATCTCGTTTTCGTGCGAGGAGCGCTGGCGGACCGGGTTCCCGCTCTTGACCGCCTGGTCGAGCTGCCCCCACCCGGCAACCAGGTGGTGGTGATGCATGATGATGTGCCCCATGTAGTCGGGCGATCTCTTGGAGAGGTACTTGGCGGTGAAGGCGGTCGCCGAGTAGAGATGATCCTTCTTGTCGAGAAGCCCCAGGGCAGCCAGGGCGTCGAGGAGCATTCCCATTCCGCGTTCGCTGCAGCCGAGATGGCCGGCCAGATCGGCTGCCAGGCCGGGAGCCGCGGCAAGCGGGGTAAAGACATCGAGCTTGACGCCAGCGTGCAGGGTGCAGGTCGCCCAATAGGCGTCGGAGAGCTGCAGAAGCTGGGGAAGTGTCCATTCTTTCTTTTCCAATGCGGCCTCCTGATCTGTTCCACCGTCGGTAATGAAATCCCCTGGCAGCATCCTACCAGGGGAGAATTATTGTTGCACGAAGTACGTCAGTGGCCGATCCGCCCTGCCTAAACCACCTTGATGTCCAGCGTCGACTCCCATAAGCCGTGCAGATTGCAGCGCTGCTCCGCCACCAGGGTCATCACCCCCTTGGGTGCTGCCTCCTTCGGGATGGTCACCAGGAAGGTCGCGTGAGGGAGCATGTACCCCTTGGGCTCCAGCGCGAGACGGCCGGCGGGGGCGTTACCAAAGGAGAGCGCAATGTACTCGATCCAATGCACCTCCGCCATGCCGTGCATCTTCTCCCCGACCTGCACCGTCACCTCGAACGGCTCCCCTGCCTTCACCGACGCCGGCGCCTTGATGAACGGAGCGTGGGACATCTCAAGCGGGGTCTTCTTGGCGGGATCCTTCACCCGGTTGATGTTCCTGAACAGGGACTGGTCGACGGGCTGCGGGTAAAAACCGTCCGCCGAAGCGGTGGCGGCTAACCCTGCGGCGATGGTACCTGCGACTGCACTTACGAGAAACTCTCTTCTGTCCATACTTTCCCCCCCGCTCATTGTTTTTGGCAAGCATAGGCAAAAGTCTACAATGGACAGTCAATGCGTCAAGGCAACGACCAAAGTCATCAATTATATCACGACATTAGCATCAGGCTGCAACTGGAACGATCTATAACCTTTCCAGGAAAACAAGTCAAAGGCAATCTTTATGAGGAATTGACAGCGGTGTAAACAGAAGGGAGGGGACTCGGAAGGGAAGCTCAAAAAAAGAGGGCGAAGCGTCTTGCTTCGCCCTCTTCCTTCGTTACCGGTTACTGAACTTCGGGAGACTTGATCTCATGCTCCGGCTTGAACATGAGCTTTTTGGAGCCGCGGTTGTTGGTGTACTTGGAGAGTTCCAGGTCCACCTTCTCCGGGACGGTCACCCCGGCCTGGGCCAGCAGCTTGCGGAGCTTGGCGTCGGCGTTGGCTGCGTACATGCCGGCGTCGGTCAAGACACGCATGGTCTCTTTCGGGTTGTGGAAGCCGGTGGAGTTCTCGGCGCCGATGAAGATCACCCGGTAGAACGCCTGCTCGTAATCCTCGCGGGCCTGGGCGTAGAGTGCCTTGTCGATCTTGGCGCCAGCCTTCTCGGCCTTGTTGGCCATCTCGAAGAGCTTGGCATCGGTGGCGGTGGCATAACCGTCGCGCAGGTAGACGGTCATAGTGCGATCCTGGATGTCGAAGATCTTCGCGCGGAGCGCCTCAGGCTTCTCCTCGTGGCAGGCTGCGCAGGCCACCAGGTCGTTCTTCAAGGGGCTCATGATGTGGTGGTCGGAGACCTTCTGGCCGTTCACGGTGGTCTGCGGCATGTGGCAATCGGCGCAGGTGACGCCGTTCATCCAGTGCGGGCTCCCGTTGGAGTAGAGCTCGTATTCGGGATGACGGATGAAGGAGAGCTTGAAGCCGGTCACGCTCTGGACCCACTCGCCGGTGGCCGGATGGCTCTTGAGATCCTTGATGATGTTCTCGATGGTGATGTTGCCCATTTTACTCCCGTGCCACGGGAAGACCACGTCGGTGGAGTGCATCTCCTTGTCCTTCGTGACGCTGTAAGTGACGTGGCACTGGGCGCAGACCAGGTTCCGCATATCCTGTTTGGTGAGCTTGGACTTGTCGACACCCATGGCGTCCAGGGCCTTGCCGAGGGTAAAGCCGCGGGAAATCTTGAGCGACATGGAACGGTTGTCGTGGCAGTCGATGCAGGAAACGCCGAGAGTCTGCTGGTCCTTGGGAAGCTTGGCGAGTACTTCCTTGTACGGGTTGGCGAAGTATGCCCTCCCCATCTCTTTGGCGAGCATCGGAGCGTACGGGGTCTTGCAGGTCAGGCAGGAGCCGCCGGCTTTCACGCGGCCAGGATCGACTTCCAGCTGGTCCTGGATCATGTAGTAGTGCCCGCGCGGCTCGTGGTATTCCGAGCCGAAGCCCCAGCCGTTGTAGAGCAGGGCGAGGAACGGGTACTCGTCAAGCTTGTCGGGATGGCCGGAGCCGACGTCGGACCCTTTCTTGTACTTGCTCTTGCCGGCCGGAGTCTCCTCCTCGGTTGCCTTCCAAAGCTTGTACTGGGCCGGGTACACCTTCCCCCATTCGGCGGGATCGACGGAGCCATCGGGAATCTCGGCGGCCTTCATAGGCTCCACCTTGTTCTGTGTGCAACCGGACCAGATCGCGGTGGCCGCGGCCATTGCCACTACCGCACAAAGCTTTGCGTACTTCACCTTCATGTTGTACCCCCTTGTTTTTTATGTTCAACACTGTTGCCACCGGCGGTGACAAAGGAAGAGCGCATAGCAATGCCAGCACGTCACAACGCGCGCAACGATACCAAGAAGACCGGTTTAGTTCTTTGACTTAGGTCAAAAAGGCAACAACTCGAGGCAAACAGGGAAAGTATACCGTATGTTTTGTTTCCAGCCACCGCTCTGTCAGTATCCTGTCATCTCCAGGTAACCCGATCCAATCTCGGTGCCGTTGGCAGAGCGTGCCTCGACCGCCCCCTCCCAATAGCGGAAACTGTTTGCCAGTTCCTGATCGGCCAGACGGGGGATCACCTCCAGATCGATCCCCTGCGAGGGAACGGTGATCCTCCACCTGGATGGATAGCGGCTGCCACGCGGAGAGTTCCACCAGGTAAGGACCTCCATCCCGACCTGGTCGCGCTCCAGATGAAGGACCCTTCCGTCGCGCCCCACCAGCGTTCCGCTCGATGAGGGATCGGCGGAGCCGTCCCCCCTTCTCATCCGGTAGAACATCAGGTCGCGGCCATCGGCCAGTTGAAGGGCCAGCCAGTCCCACCCGACCTGGTTGGCCTCGAGCGCGCTGGTGCTCCATTCCCGGTCCAGCCAGCTCAGGCCCCTCACCGGGTAGCTGCGGGTTCCGGACCGGAGGGTCCCGGTAGTCTTCATGCGGGGCATGCTGTAGTAGTAGGAAGCGTTCCCGGGCGTGGAGCTCTTGCGGCTGAGCCCACCCTCACCGTTGAGGATGGGGGCGGTCAGGCTGGTAAGATCGAGGTCGACGGACATTTCCTGGTCGGCGGCGGTTAGCTTCATGCTCCATGGCGAGGGGGCGGTCTCGCGGGCCGACCAGTTCTCCAGCCAGACGGTGAGTGGCTCGCCCCCCGCCCCCGCCAGACCGAGGGCCTCCCTGCTGAACCTTTCGGCGAAGCGAAACCGCCGGTCCCCCACGTCGGTGACCGCGAAATGCGCCATGTAGACCTCGCTGGTCCCCCAGCGGGAGGCACGCTCCTCCCGGCCCGGGGTGAGCGCCACCCGGAAGAAGGTCAGCTGGTAGCCGAAGCGGTGCCCGTCCGGGCTCCGGAGGTTGCCGGTAAAGTACCACCACTCGTTTCGAAAACCGGGGTGCGGGCCGTGGTCGGCCGGGAAGGTGAAGGTGCGCGGGGTGAGGGCACGGGAAAACCCTGCCGCCGGGGCCCCGCCGAGCACCTTGGCGACCGAGAGCGCCGCAGGAGCTTCCCGGCGCCCCCCCCTCCCCTGCCGCCTTACCTCGAAAAGGGAGAGGAGAACCGCCAGTGACAGCAGCGTGAGGAGGAGGATCCTTCGCATGGCTATTCATCCTCCTTGAGGGCAAGGGCGGGCGAGGTGCCGGCGATGCGCGCCGAGGGATAGATCCCCGCCACCAGGGCGGCCGCCAGCGAGAGGAGCACCGCTTCCCCGAGGTAGACGGGATCGACGTGAAACTGCATGGTCCACCCGAAGGAGCGGAGGTTCACCACGAAAACGAGGATCATGGCTTCGATGATCCCCAGCGGGAGCGAGAGGAGGCCGGCGGTGAGACCGATCAGCGCCGTCTCCCCGCAGACCACTCCCCAGAGCTGACCGGGGGTGAGGCCGATGGCCCGCAGCACCGCCAATTCCCGGGCCCTTTCCACCTGCATGGCCATCAGGGCCGAGAGGACCCCCACGAAGGCGACCACCAGGATCACCACCCTGAGCACCCCGGTGATGGCAAAGGTGCGGTCGAAGATGGTCATGGTGGCCTCCTTCAGCTCGCGGTTGGAGATGATGGCGATCCGGCTTCCCTCTCCGTTTTCCCTGATCGCCTCCGCCACCCGGGCGGTCGGGACACCGGGTGCCGCGTAAAAGGATATGCCGTCCACCGACGGATCACCGAAGTGGGCGAGGTAGGCGGGGCGCCCCATCATGACGATGCCGGTGTCCGAGCCGTAGTCGTAAACGATGCCGGAAATCGGGAAAGAGCTGAGCCCCAGCCGGGTGCGGATTGCCACCTTACCGCCGACGGACAGGTGGTGCCGGTTGGCGTAGGGTTCGGAGACCACCACGCTTGCCCCGTTGAGAAAGCCGCTCCAGGCCGCCTCCGGGTTCCCCTGCTTGAACGGGTAATGCACGAAGGTGGAGCGGGGCAGATCGATGGCCATGATCTCGGTGAAGCCGTCGGCCCCCTCCACCTGGGTCCGCCGGGTGATGGCATAGCCGGAGATCCCGGGGAGCTTTTTCAGGCGCTCGACCAGCCCGGGATCGAGCGGCGGCCGGATCCTGCCACCGGAGTTGTCCGCGCTTCTCACGTAGAGATCGGCCTGCAGCCAGCTTTCCAGCCAGCTCTGAACGGTGAGCCGGAAGCCTCCCACCATGATCCCGACCCCGATCCCGGCCGCCACGGCGACCACCAGGGCCGAGGTGGCCACCCCGGTCCGGGAGAGGGAGACGGCCACCCCGCGGGCAGCCATCCTCCCGATGCCCCCCCAAAGAAGCCCCATGGCCGGGCGGAGCAGCCGGGCCATCAGCACCATGAAGCCGGGAACCACCAGCGCGTAGCCGACGATGACGGCAAAAAGCCCGGCGAAACCTCCCGGTATCCCCCAGCCGTCGCGGGAGAGGATGGCGGCGCCGGAAAGGAGCAGGATGATCCCCGCCGCGATGGCCAGCGGCAGAAGTCTCGCATGGCGCGATTCGAGCGCGGAGCGGGAAAGCACCGCGCGGGGAGGTGCGCCGGTCGCTTCCAGGGCGGCGGGAATGGTGGCGGCCAGGGTGGCGAGCACCCCCAGGGCCGCGGATTTCACCAGGGTGGCCGGCAAAAGCGGGAGGCTCCCCACCTCCACCGAGAAGTAGAGGTCGTTGATGGTGCGGGTCACCAGCCTGGAGAGGCCGGCCCCCACCGCGTTGCCGCCGAAAAGGCCGATGGCGGTTCCCACCGCGCCGATCAAGAGCGCCTCCGCGCAGATCATCACGAAGAGCTCCCTCCGCCCCACCCCGAGCGCCCGCAGCATCCCGATCAGGCGCCGCCGCCGGATGACCGAGAAGGTCATGGTGTTGTAGATGAGGAACATGCCGACCACCAGGGCAAGGAGGCTCAGGGCAGTCAGGTTCAACCGGAAGGCGCGGGTCATCTTCTCGAGCGCTCCCGCCCGGGCGCCGGCGGGAATGACGGCGGCCTCGGGGGGGAGGCGGGAGGCGATGGTCCGCAGGGTAGCCTCGCCCCCCTTTCCCTCGGGGATCACCAGGTCGATGCGGCTCAACCGTCCCGCCATGCCGAGGGTCTCCTGGGCGGTGGCGATATCCGCCACCGCCACCGAGGCAAGCGCCAGCCGGCCGATCTCGTCCGGGGCCGAGAGATACCCGGCGACCGCGAGGTCCCGCACGCCGTCCCCCTGGACCCGCACCCGGTCACCCGGTCTGAGCCCCAATTCCCGGGCGGTGGCGGGAAGAAGGAGGATCGCGCCCGGCCGGGTGAGAAGCGTAGTGAGGGCGGAGCTGTCGGAAAAGCGGGAACTGAAGGTGCGAAGGGGAGGTTCGGCGAAGGGATCGACCCCCACCAGCTGCAGGGTCCTTCCCCCTCGCGAGGGGAAGACGACGGGACCGGAGACCACCGGGGCGGAGGAAGGGATCATCCCCGCCACCCGGAGGTCACGGTAGAGATCCTCGGGGAGGCCTTGCGGGCCGCCGACCACCTGGTGGGTGGCCTTTCCGGCTATGGTCCGGGCGGCCCCGAGGAAGGAGCGCTCGGCGGCCTGGTTGGCGAGGTCGACGGCGCAGACGACCGCCACCCCAAGGGCGACCCCGATGACCGCCAGCAGGGTGATCAGCGGGTGGCGCAGGACGTTGCGTAATCCGGAAAGCCACAGGATCATGGCGAAGACACCCGGTCGATCTCCACGGTCCGCCCCTCCCGGATGGTCAGCACCCGGTCGGCGAGCCGCGCCACCTCGTTCGAGTGGGTAACGAGGATCATGGTGATCCCGGCCTCGCGCACGAGCCTTCTGAAGAGGTCGAGCACGAGGGAGCCGGTCTCGGCATCGAGGTTGCCGGTCGGCTCGTCGGCCAGGACCAGCTGGGGTTGGTGGACGAGCGCCCGGGCCACCGCCACCCGCTGCTGCTCGCCCCCCGAGAGGCGGTCGGGAAAGGTGCGGGCCCGGTCGGCCAGGGCGACCTGGTCGAGGAGCTCGCGCGCCCGCTTCCTCAGGGGCGGGGTCAGCTGCCCGCTCAGCTCCAGCGGGAGGAGGAGGTTTTCCTCGACGGTCAGGGTCGGTATCAGGTTGTAGAACTGGAAGACGAAACCGATGCGGTTTCGGCGAAAGATGGTGCGCTCCCTTTCGGAGAGCCGGTTGATCGGGAGGCCGTCGACCAGGACCTCGCCCCGGTCGGGGCCGTCGATACCGCTTACCAGGTTGAGGAGGGTCGACTTCCCGCTCCCGCTCCTC
Source organism: Geomonas sp. Red276 (assembly GCF_054784495.1). Lineage (NCBI taxonomy): Bacteria > Pseudomonadati > Thermodesulfobacteriota > Desulfuromonadia > Geobacterales > Geobacteraceae > Geomonas > Geomonas sp. Red276. The sequence goes on along the minus strand of NZ_BLXW01000004.1, from coordinate 123,980 downwards.
CCCAGCAGAAACACCCACTCCCCCCGGGCGACGGAGAGAGAGGCGTCCCGGAAAACCACCCGCTCCCGGTCCCCCTCCCGAAAACTCTTCGACACCCCTTGCAGCTGCACCAGCGGAGCCGCCATTTCCCCCCCGATCACCTCACCGCCCCCAGCCGGGACGAGACGCTATTACCGCGACCACCTGCCGACAAAGCCATCGAACATTGATGTAAACCCGGCACTTTGCTGTATCATTTACACGTGAATTTGCCGTCATTAATCATTCTTGGGCCTGCCGAAAACTTCGGCACTTCAACTATGCCATATCAATGAGGAAATACCACCGCCACTTCTCCTGTGCCATCGGAGGGGTACGGTCAGGGTAAGTGACGTGAAGGGGTAAGCGATGTGCGAGAACGTTATCAAGCCGGCGAATCCGGCCGACCTGATGAAGAAGGTCCGCAACTCACTGGAAACGGTCCGCAACATGCTGCGGGGCGAGGCGGGGGAAACCGGGGAGAGCCGGGAACAGATCCGCCAGCTCGAACAGCTCGAACAGTTGCTTTTGGACCAGGAGAGGCGGCTGGACGCGGTGAACAAGGTACTGGAGGAGTTCAACTATTCGGTCGCCCACGAACTATTTGCGCCCCTGCGCCGGATCAGCGGTTTCTCCAAAGAGATAAAGTACCGGTTCTCCAACGATCTCGACGCCGAAGGAAGCGGGTACCTGGAGCAGATCCTCGACTGCTCGCAGCAGATGGACGAGCTGATCGAGGCCCTCATGCAGGTCTCCCGGCTGCAGCATGTCGAACTGCATCCGATGCCCCTCAACCTGAGCGCCATGGCGAAGGAGATCCTCGACGGGCTGCGGCAGCAGGAACCGGGGCGCGAGGTAACCATCCGGATCCAGTCGGGGCTCGTCGCGGAGGGCGATGCCATCACCTTGAAGACGGCGGTCGGAAGCCTGCTGGAGAACGCATGGCGATTCACCTCGGTGCGCCCGCATGGAGAGATCGAGTTCGGGACGATGGAGGATCACGAGTAGGGAAGGATCTTCTACCTGAGGGACAACGGCATCGGCTTCGACATGAAGCTGTACGAGCGCCTGTTTCATCCCTTCCAGCGCCTGCACAAAAACCCCGAGATCCCGGGGAAAGGGCTGGGACTCACCGCAGCCAAACGGATCATCGAACGCCACGGCGGGCGGATCTGGGCCGAAGGGGCGCCGGAACAGGGAGCGACCTTCTACTTCACCCTCCCCGGCTGACACCGCCCGCTTGCTTCCCCCCCCCTTGCGAATTGGCGGCAACCTGCCACTTGAAAACGGAAAATCCCCCTCCTTCCAGGGGAGGGGCGGGTGGGGATGGGAAACAGTCGCATCCGTCACCTGCCGGCTACCCAGCAAGGGGAGGGACCTTGCCTATGGAAACTTACTGCTGCGGTTCCCCTTTCACGGCGTCTTTGGTCTTCTCTCCGGCCGATTCGAAGGCATGTCCGGTCTTTTTGCCCGCCTTCTTGGCGGCATGGCCGGTGGCCTTGGCTGACTTTTTGACCGCGTGACCGGTGGCCTTGGCGGTCTTCTTGACCGCGTGGCCGGTCGCCTTGCCGACATCCTTCACCCCCTCCCCCACCTCGCCGGCACCGCCGTTACCGAGATCCTTCACCCCCTGGCCGATCTCGTGGCCACCCTCCTTGAATGTCTGGGCCGAGGCGACGCCTCCGGCCGTCAATGCCATAAGTAGAGCCGATAAAACGATACGCATGGTCCACCTCCTGTCACCGAACGGATCCCTCCCTTCGATGCCGCAGGCACGCCACCGGACGAACCCGTTTCGGCTGTGGGTTTTTATGCTGCCTGGTCAACCGGGCTCCGCCGCACCGCTCCTTGCGTCACGCTCCCTGCTTTTTGCCCCGCCGCGCGCCAGCTCCTTCTGAAGCCTGATCTGGTTTTCCCGCTCGCGGTGCTTGGCCGAAAGGTACTCTGCCTTGTCCATCTCCTTGAGTTGCCGCGGATATCGCGCCGTCAGGTCGTACCAGCGGTTGAGCCTTGCCTCCAGGCGGTGGCCGGCGGGCAGTTTTAGGGCGTCGATATAGGTCTCCAGCGCAAGGTAGTAGCGGACGCAGTTGCGCTCCACCGCGCCCCGGACGCCGGTCACCAGCGCCTGGCCGCCGTCTTTGCCCCGCACGCTGCTGAAGCCTACCTTGTCGCGGGCGATGGTGGCGAAGTAGGTCTTGATCGCCATGCGGGCCAGCGTTCCGTAGCTGTAAGAGTAGCTGAAGTGGAGGAAGGTCTTCCCCTCCTCGAGCGGGGCGGCCTCCACCTTGATCCGGTGGTCCTTGGTGTGCAGGGGGCCGCTGTCGGCGGTGAGGGAGAGGTTGAAGTAGCGCGGCTGCAGGGAGAGCACGCGGAATTTCAGCTTGAGCGGGTAGGCGTCGGAGGGGGGCTGGTAGTACTTGCGTCCGCTGTAGAGGGTGATGTACCACTGCCCCCCCTCTTTCTCGCTGGTGCAGGACTTGATGTTGACGTGGAGAAAGGTGATGTCGCACCAGTTGGCGGGTGAGACCACGGCATCCCGGATCTGGTCGAAGCGGTAGTCGAAAATGCCGTACATGTCGACCCGGACGCTGTTATCGCCCTCCTTGGACTCCAGGTAGATCGGGGAGCCGAACTGGTTCTTCTCGAGGTTCCCCTTGATGGCGGGATACCTGGCCAAAAGGGCCCGCTCCCCTCCCCCGGCGCTCAGGGCGGGACCCCGGTCGTTTTGAAGGTAGAGCGACGTAGAGGCGGGTGGCTCCGGGGCGGAGGCCGCCGCGACAGCGACGCCCCAGCTGAAAACCAGAAGTGAAGCGGCCGCCGCCAAGGCCTTTGCGATCATCCTCCTGATCATGACAACTCTCCGCGCCATAAGCTTCGAGAGGGGTCAGCGCCGCTCACCCTCGTGGTCCCGGTGGTCACGCCACTCGCCGTGGCCCCGGTCGTGTTCGTGGTACCCATCGCGGTATCCACGATCGTAGCCGCCGTCATCATAGGGGAAAAAACAGCCGGATAGAGCCGTTGCCGCTACCAGAACACACAACGGCACGGCAATCGCTCGTCGTGTCATAACGCACCTCTGTCTTGGTTGGATTCATTCACAGTATATACCTTTTGGAAAAGAGACAGTGCGTATAATGGGAACGGCTCGGGAGACAATGGTGCAAAGGCTTCAAAGGATGGGAAAGCGGGCCGGCGGTCGCCAGTGACAGAGCCGGTCGCGCCGGCGAAGAATGCGGGCAGCGGGCCGGGATGCTGAGACAGCGTTAAGGTGGAAAGGTGGAAAGGTGGAAAGGTGGGAAGTGGGAAGGCGACGGCGGTCAGCTCCCCGGCGGGGGAGCGGTTTCCGGGGAGCCCTCGACGTCGGAGACCGCCCGCGACCAGATGGTCATCAGGATGGCGAAGATGACCGGTCCCAGGATCAGCCCGAGAAGCCCCATGGTGACCACGCCGCAGATGGCCCCGAGCACGATGGCGAGCACCGGGATGTCGGTGGCGGCACCGATGGCCAAGGGCCGGATGGCGTTGTCGGCCAGCCCGACGAAGATCATGCACCAAAAGGCCAGGAGCACCGCGGAGAGGTAGGAGCCGTTGAGGGCGACGAAGATGGTCACCGGCACCCAGATCACCCCGGTTCCCACCACCGGGACCAGGGCGGCAATGGCGGTCAGCGCGCCGCAGAAGATGGGGGCCGGTACTCCGGCCACGTAGTAGCCGATCCCGGCGGTGACCCCCTGGGTGGCGCAGGTGAAGATGGTCCCCACGGTGACGGCGGTGGTGATGGAACGGATCTCGGAGACGTAGCTCTCGGCCTTTTCCCGGTCGGAGGCGAGCTTGCCGATCAGGACCTCGACCAGCCGCTCCCCGTCGCGGTAGACGAAAAAGAGGATGAAGAGGGCGATGACCAGGGTGACCAAGAGGTCGAGGAGGTTCTTGGCCGCCTCGGTGGCCAGATTGACCAGGAAGCTCGAGCTGGCCGCCGCGAGCTTGGAGCCGACCGTTGAGAGCTCGACCCCGAATTTCTTGCCGAGCACGAGGAGGCGGTCCACCACCGGGATATCGCTGATGGTGGCGGCCCCGCTCTTGGCCACCGTCGACACCATTTGGGCGATGTCACGGTACCATTCGTCGGCGTTGAGGGTGGCGTTGACCACCAGGGCGACGACGGGGAGGATGAAACAGATGGCGACGATGAGCACCATGAGGCCGGCCGATCCGCCGGGGTGGCGCGGCATCCGGGCCGCCAGCCGGTTGTAGTGCGGCATGGTGGAGATGCCGATGATCACCGCCCAGGCGAACGGCTTGGCGACCGGCGCGGCCAGCATCAGGAAGAGCACAATGGCGGCTACGGTGGCCAAGGCGGCCACCACGCTCAGGTAGATGTCTTTGCGCATCACCGTCCTCCCGGGCGGAATCGCGGGACCGGGGCAGCGGGGAGTGCCTGCCTCACTGCGGGGTCTCGATCTTACGTTTGTCGGTGGAGGGCGCCACCGGGGGCGCACCGGGAGGCTCGACCGACTGCGGCTTCTGGAAGGGAAGCGACTGCTCGGTCCGTTCGTTGGTCAGGGCGGGAGGCTCCTCGGTCACCTGCCAGTGCTTGCCGACCGGGACGGCGATCTTCTTCGGCTGGACGGGAGGGGCAGGCGGTTCCTTCGCCTGGAATAAGGTGCACCCGCTCATCAGGAACAGGCCGGCGCAGAGCGCGGCAACCTTTGTCTTTGTCATGATCTAGCTCCTCCTTTACCGAAACGGCATCAAGCAGATCCCATCACCTACTACCACAAGCATACCAAGATGTTAAGTTGTTTGACAGTGTTGGGGGAGATATCGTCAAAGATTTGCTATTATTAATCCAGTATCTTCCCTCTTCCTGCCAATAGCGGATGGACCCATGTCGATCGTTACCCACCTTGTGACAGCCGGCCTGATCCTTTTGCTGGCCACCGCCTCCCCGGCGCTGGGGGGAGCCCCCCTCGCCCTCCCCTTCCCTCCCGGGACCTTCGAGTTCGGCGGCCAGCTGGGATACGGGATCACCCACCGCGGTTTCGGGGCGACCAGGACGCAGGTGCAGACGGTGGATTTCATCGGGAGGGTCGGCTACTTCCTGAGTGGCGAAATGGGGAGGGGGTGGTACCGGGGGGAATTCGAACACGTGCTGGAGATCCCCCTCCACCTGGCGGTGGACCCGGACACGAGGGTGATGACCGGGGGAAACCTGCTCGCCAAGTGGGACTTCACGGGGCTCAAGGAGAAGAGGCTCATCCCCTACCTGTTTGCCGGGGGCGGGGTCCTCTTCGTCGACCTGGGGCTTCCTACCATGGGGAGCAGGCTCGATTTCTCCTACGGAGGGGGAACCGGGGTCCAGTACCTCGTGGGAAACCGGGCCGCCCTCTCCCTCGAGTACCGCTACCATCACATCTCCAACGCCAGCACCGCCGAGCCCAACGAGCCGCTGAACTCGAGCAAGGTGCTGGTCGGGATCTCCGTCTTCCGCTGACTACTTGTAGCCGCTCTTGTTCATCACCGGGCCGTACTGCTTGTCCATCCCCTGGATGTGATTCAACAGCCAGTTCTTCAGAAAGCTCATCACCTCCTGCCCCAGCGCAGTCCCGGAATGGTATTTCCCCTGGATCTCCACCACCTTGGCGACCAGCGCCTCGTGGGCCCGCTTCTGGTCGTCGAAGCCTGCGTAGTTCGACTCGGCCATCATCTTTTCCTCGTGGGCGAAGTGGGTCTTGGTGTAGTCGACCAGTTCGTCGAGCACCCGACCGATGGCGGCGTTCCCCTGCCCGCTCCGCATGGAGGAGTAGAGGTTGTTGATGATGTCGATCAGCCGCTGGTGCTCGGCGTCCATCTTGCTCACGCCGACGCTGAAGCTCCGGCTCCAGGTGATCATCTTACCCGAGTCGGCCAGCCGGAACTGCCCCACCAGGCGCTCGAGCTCGGCGGAGAGCCTCAAGAGGTGGCCGGCGGCGTCGGAGGTCTTGCGCGCCCCCTCGACGGTCCCCTGGGCGAGATCGGTGATGCTGTGGATGCTGTTGCTGATCTCGGTGGTGGTGGCGGTCTGCTCCTCGGCGGCGGTGGCGATCTGCTGGACCTGCAGGTTGAGGGCGTTGATCTCGTCCTGGATCCTGCGCAGGGCCTGGCCGGAACGGGTCGCCTCCTCGGTCCCCTTCTCCACCTCGTTGACCCCCTCTTCCATGGCCTCCACCGCGCTCCTGGTCTCCTGCTGGATGGCCATGATGACCGCTTCCACCTCGCGGGTGGCCTTGGTGGTCCGCTCGGCCAGGGCCCGCACCTCGTCGGCCACCACGGCGAAGCCGCGCCCCTGCTCGCCGGCGCGGGCCGCCTCGATGGCGGCGTTCAAGGCGAGGAGGTTCGTCTGGTCGGCGATGTCCCCGATGGTCCCGACGATGGCCCCGATCTGGTCGGAGCGCTTGCCGAGGTTATCGACCGTGCGGGCGGAGGCCTGCACCTGGGAGGCGATGCGGCTCATCACCACGATCGACCGCTCCACCACCTCGGCGCCGTCTCCCGCCGCCTGGTCGGCACGTTTGGCCCCTTCGGCCGCCACCAGGCAGCTTCTCGCGATGTCCGCCGAGGTGGCCGACATCTCCTCCCCGGCGGTGGCCACCGCGATGGCCTGGCCGGCCACCATTTCGGCGCCGTCGGCCATGGCGGAGGCGTTGGTCTGCATGTCGGCGGAGGAGCGGGAGACCTGGGAGGAGGAGTCGGCCAGGGTGCCGATCATCTCGCGGAGGTTGTTGACCATCTTCTCGAAGGACTGGGCGAGGTGCCCGATCTCGTCGTCGGAGCCGACGTGGACCGCCACCCCCAGGTCGCCCGAGGCCACCAGTTCGGCGTCGGCGGAAAGGCGTTTCAAGGGCGCGCTCATGGCCCGGGAAAAGGCCACCACGAAGGCGATGCCGATGGCGACACAGACGACGAGGATGAGGACGATGGCGAGCGAGGTCGAGCGGGCGAGCTGGAAGGCCCGGGTGCTCTCCTTGTGGGACTGGTCGATGTTGGAGGTAACGAGCTGGTCGAGGATCCCCATGACCTTGCCGAAGAGTTCGTTGGTGGCGGCCAGGGAGACGGAGCCGGCACCGCCCGCTGCGGTCAGCTTGCCGTAATCGTCGAGGTACTTTTGCCAGGCCTCCTGGAACTCCCCGTAGAGTACCTTCTCCCGGGGGGTGTCCATGATCTTCTCGTAGCCGGCCTGCATTTTCCGGAGCTCGGCGAGGAGCTCCCCGTTCTCCTTCAGACAGCGCGCCTTCTCCTCGGCCCCGGCGGCGGCCAGGAAGGCCAGCTCGCCGCGGCTGTGGGCGGCCACCAACCGCTGGATGTCGGTCACCAGGTGGATGCTCGGGATGTCGGCGGCTACCGTCTGGTTGACGGTGTCTTTGAGAGTGGCGATCCGGACCATGGAAAAGATGCCGGAGGCGGCGGCGAGGGAGATCACGATCGCAAAGGTGGCGATCATCTTGGTGCCGATTGAGAGTCCTCGGAACATCACGTTCTCCTTACAGCCAAAGAGGCTTTCCTGACGCAGCTCCCCTTTAGGGGAGCGGTCCAGGGTGAACGGGAACAGAAATGGAAGCGGGTTTCGCTTTAACTCTTCGGATTCACATGGGGAAATATTGAGAAAATAAAACAGCCGGGGAAAGTGCTGGAAAAACGGGATCTTCCGTGAGGAGATTGCCGCGGGCGCCGGGCCGGCCGTGACGGCACGGCCCGGGCAAGGCGAAAAAGGCGGGCTTTAGAGCTCGATGACCCCCTGGCGGGCAGCGTACTTCACCAGGTCGACCATCGATTTGAGGTCGAGCTTTTTCATGAGCTGCATCCGGTGGGTCTCCACCGTCTTGTAGCTGATGCCGAGGGTATAGCCGATCGACTTGACGTTTTCGCCCAGGGCCAGGAGTTTGAGGATCTGGCGCTCGCGGGGGGTGAGCGTCTGCTGGCGCTCGGAGGCCGGGGAGCCGATCACCTCGTCGAGGATCAGGTGGCTGATGGCCGGGCTCAAGTAGGTCTGGTCGGCGAGCACGGTGTTGAGGGCGCTGACCAGCTCGGCGGAGGCGCAGCTCTTGATCAGGATGCCGCGCGCGCCGGCGCGCAGGGCCTCGACCAGGAAGATCCGCTCGGAGTGCATGGAGAGGATCACCACCCTGGACTTGAGCTTCTCGGCTCCGATCAGCTTGGTGGCCTCGATGCCGTTCATCTCGGGCATCGAGATGTCCATCACCACCACGTCGGGGGCCAGCTCCCGGCAGAGTTCCACTGCCGTTTTGCCGTTGGCGGCCTCCCCCACCACCGTGAAGCCCGGCTCGGCCTCCAGGATGGCCTTCAGGCCGTCCCTGAACATCAGATGATCGTCCACCAAAAGAACTGTGTTGCTCATTTTCTCTCCTGATCGGAGGGGACCTTGATCAGCACCTGGGTCCCCTTCGGATTGTTGGTCGTTATGTTGATGGATCCCCCCAAGGAGGCGACCCGCTGGTTAATGAACTGTAGACCGAACCCCTTTTTCGAGGTGAGGGGATCGAAGCCGACCCCGTTGTCCTCCACCTCCAGGATCACCCACCCGGGCTCGCCCATCACGGATACGGTGACCATGCTGGCCCGGGCGTGCTTGACCAGGTTGTAGAGGAGTTCCCGGGCGACCTGGAACAGGGTGATCCTGAGCTCCTCCCCGAGAGGGATTTCCTCGCCGTTGACCGCGAAGTCGAAGCCGTGCTCGACGGAGAGGCGGGCGCCGAAATCCTCGATGGCGGCCTTAAGGCCGAACTCGTAGAGCAGCGGCGAACTGAGGTCGGTACTCAACTCCCGCAGGTCGTGCATGGTGACGTCGAGGATCCGGCAGACCGAGATGACCGCGGGATCGGGGGCGACCACCCCCTTCAGCATGGCCTGGTCGAGCCTCATCTTCCCCAGGGCCAGGTTCTGGACCACCTTGTCGTGCAGGGCGACCGCGATCTTTCTCCGCTCGCGCTCCTCTGAGAGGCTCAGCTCGGCGGTCAGGGCCGCCAGCTGGTCCCGGGAGGAGTTGAGATCCTCCTGGACCTTGCGCTTTCGCTGCCGGTTCTTGAGCAGGAGGGCGATGGTCACCGACTGCAGGACCAGCGCGATGCCGACGGCGACCAGGTAGACCCGGTACTCCACCCAGGGGTTGGGCTGCCGGTTGTAGAGCGAGCTGCCGGGGGGTAGGTTGGTCTTCTTGATCCCCCACCGGGTGAGCTCGTGCTCGTTGAACATGAAGCCGGCGTTGTCGTCCAGGAGCACCGGAGCGCTCCTTTCGCCCCGGAAGCGCTTCAGGGCGAGGTCCCCGATCGATCTCCCCGCCTCCTCCAGCCTGAAGAGGTAACCGCCGACCCCCCCGGACTCGGCGGCGGTGTCCCACAGGACGTAGATCGGGACGGTGCTCCGCTGGGCCAGCTCCTTGATCACCTCCCGGGACACGAAGGTCATCCCGCCGCGGTCGCGGCTGAAGCTCAGGTAGACCATGGCGGTATCGCTTGGGAGCTTGGAGGCCATCGCGCAGATCTCCTCGTAGCTCATCCCGTCGGTACGGGTGAAGGTGAACCGGCCGGAGGCACTTTCGAAATCGCCGGCGAAGGAGGCCTGGAACAGCCGGTCGAGATGGCCGGTGCCGGTCACCACCACGATCTTCTTCACCTGTGGTTGCATGGTGGCGATGGCGTCCAAAACCGCCCCCGGCCTCAGGTCCCCCAGCACCGGGGTGAACCCCTCCGGCAGCTGCGAGAGGTCGAATTGGCGCTTGAGGTCGAAGGTGATCACCGGCACCCCCGGGAAGATGGCGTCCCGGTAGCGGAGCAGCAGCTCGTGGGCCGGCCGGAAGACCGCCACCACCAGGTCGGGACGGTTCCCGGCGTACTTCGCCTTGAGCATGTCTACCATCCGCCCCATGTGGCCGGAGGAGGGGAAGCTGTCCAGGTCGAGAAACTCGGTGTAGATCTGGACCTCGGTCCGGTCGTCCTCCTTCACCGACTCCGTGATGCCGCGCATGAGGGTCTGCACCCCCGTCGAGGAGAAGCCGTAGGAGGAGAGGATGACCAGCTTCTTGTGCGAGATGGCGGCGTGGGCGGTCGCCGTCGGCAGCAGGAGCGCGCAAAGGACCAGCACCCGCGCCGACCACGCGGATCGGAAGGGCCACCGGTACAGGAAACGGCCTGTCGCGGAGCGTAGGTATCGTCTGGGGGTATCGGGCATGCTCGTTATTGAACCGGTCCCGGCAATCCATGGGTGATGGCGAAACGCTGCGGCAGTTCCGCCGACCCGGTGCTGGGTCAGAAAAGCGCGGTGAAGGATCAGCAACAGGACCTTCTCTCAAAGGGGAAAGATCCGTCAGTCTGTATCATGGAAGTTACAGCGGAAGAAGATCTCGAGCCCGGGCTCGTCCCAGAGCATTAATTGTATCTAGAAATACCTTAACAGTATCTCAAACGTGGCAAGTTTACAACAAGGTAAATCCGGGATCAGTTGTCAGGGTTTCCCCGACTGGCCGGGAAGAAGGCGGGTAGTGAAACGAGGGCGAGTACGGCGGTCGCCCCCACCCCGAGGTTGGTGGCCGAGCCGATGGAGGCGAGCGCCCCGTAGTCGGAAAAGGCGAGCGACCCGAAGCCGGCGATGGTGGTGAGGGCGGAAAGGAGGACCGCCCTGCCGGACTGGACGAACTCCCCGCACCTCTTCGGCTCGCGGCAGGAGGTGACCCGGTGGGCCAGGTGCAGGCCGTAGTCGCTCCCCATGCCGAGGATGGTTACCAGCACCATGCAATTCATGAAGTTAAGCCGCATCCCGGCAAGCGACATGATGCCGAGCATGGCGGCGCCGCCGCCGAGCACGGGGTAGAGGGTATGGAAGATGGCGGCCAGGCTTCCAAAGTGGGAGAGGAGCAGCAAGAGCACCGCCGCCCCCCCGACCAGGAAGGCGAGGGTAAAGGCCCGTCTCACCGATTGCTCGAGCTGCCTGCTGACGAGCTCGGGGCTGGAGGCCCGGGCAAGCGGGTCCACCGCGGCGAGATCCCTCAAAAAGGCCTGCTGGTCGAACTCGCGCCCCCGGTAGTCGAGGTAGAAAAGGAGATGATGGCTCCCCTCCCCCTCCATCAGGTGCCGCTCGACCACCCCCCTGAGCGGGGAGCGCTCCAGGCGGTCGATGGCCTCCGGCTCCGGGACCGGCGAGGCGGCCGGAAGCTCTCCCAGGCGGGCCAGGGCCGGCTCGAAGGGTACGATGGCGAAGCCGGCCTTCGCCAGGGCGCGGCGCAGGACCCCCTCCGGGGAGGCGTGGGCAAGCAGGCGCCTCAACTCCCCGGCCACGGCATCCTGCCGGGAGGGGGAATTGACGAGCCGGGCAAGCGAGGAGAAGGAGACCAGGTCGCCGCGGCGCCGGTACTCCTCCACCAGGCGGTCCACCCGCTCCCCCCGGGCCAGCACCCGGGCGAGGTCGGCCCCCTCCACCGCCACGAGCATCTGGCGCGGAGAGGGCGTGAGGTGGCGCTCGATCTTCTCCTGGGCCAGCAGCGCCTCGGAGAAGCGCGGCTGGAGCTTCTTCAAATCCCCCTCGAAGCGGATGGAGAATGCGCAGGAAAAGGCCCCGGCAATGAGCGCCAGGAACGTTAGCCGGCTCGCCCGGGGCCACCGGCGGTTGAGCCGCCAGATCCCCGCCAGGCCGAAACCGGGGAGGGGGTGGAAGGGACGGCCGGGGAAGCGCCGCTCGCCGTAGATGAGCAGGGGGGGGAGGAAGAAGAGGGTCGCGTAGAGGGAGAAGATCACCCCGAGGCCGACCAGGAGCCCCAGCTCGAAGAGGGCCCGCACGTCGGAAACCATCAGGGCCAGGAAGGGGACGGCGGTGGTGACCGCGGCGGTGAAGATCCCGTGGCCGCTCTCCACCAGCGAGGCGTGCAGCGCCCGGTCGAGGTCGGCCCCGGCGGACCGCTCGGAATAGTAGCGGTCGTACAGGTGGATCGAGTAGTCGGTCCCCAGGCCGATGATGAGGGCGGTGAAGGCAAAGGAGATGATGTGGATGGAGGAGAGGAAAAGCCCCCCCACCCCGAGCCCCGCGACCACCCCGAAGAGGAGGATGAGCGGGATCAGCAGGGTCGGGAGGAGCCGGCGGTAGGTCAGGTAGAAGAGGGAGAGCACCACGGCAAGCGAGGAGAGCACGCAGGCGACGATGTTCCTTTTCATGGCCGCCTCGTCGATCACCGCCGCCACCTGGGCGCCCGTGCAGGTGATCCGGGAGGCGAAACCGCGCCGGGCCTCGTTGATCCCCTTCACGAGCTCGCGGGTGAAGGCCATGTCCTTGACCGAGCGGGCGGCCTTGCCGATGATGACCATCAGCCGGCCGTCCCGGGAGATCAGGTAGGGGGAGTCCGGGTCGAGGAGGAGCCCCTCCCTCCCCCGCTCCAGCCGGGGGAGGATCACCTCGCGCAGAAAGAGGGGATCGGCGGCGACCAGCCCGGCCAGGGGCGCTCCCGCCTCGCTCGCCAGAAGGGCCTGGTCGCGGGCGAGGGAGGCGTCCTGGGAGGCGGGGGAGAGCCGGGCCAGGTACCCCGGGAGTTCGCCCGGGGAGAGGAAGAGCTGGGGTCGGTAGACCGCCCAGGAGAGGAATTCGGCGAAGGAGGCGGCCTCGGCGGGGTCGACGGCGCGGTAGGTGACCCGGGAGAAGGCGGGGGCTCCCCGCACCTTCAGTAAGGCGAGGCGGGCCGCAAACTCCTCCCCTTCCCTCACCACCCGGTCGCGGGGCCCCTCCAGGAGGAAGTAGGCATCCCGCCCGCTCCCGCTCCACTCGAGGGTGTCCAGGAACAGGCGCAACGCCCCCTTTTCGGAGGGGAAGAGCTTGAAGAAATCGGTCTCGAAGCGGACCCGGTGGATGGAGAGGCCGCAGAGGAGGAGGATGACGAGCGACGCCGCGATCACCCGCAGGGGATACCTCGAGGTGACCCGGTGGATCCAGGCAAGGTGCCGCGCCACGGCGCCCCGCAGGCCGGCGGAGAGGCCGGCCGTCATGGCGCCGCGGGTGTCATGTCAGAACCCCTTGAAGGAGGCGAGCGGGAGGACCTTCAGCCCGTCCAGGGTGGGGGTAAGGGTGCTCTCGTCGACCGGCTGGTTGATCTCGGGCTCCTCGAAGACGATGCGGACCGAGCTCCCGAACCGGCTGGCGATCACGATGGCCTCCGGGAAGGCGACCCCGTTCACGTTGCGGTAGTTCTCGTAGCTCACCTGGTCGCCGGCCGGGGAGACCTTCCGCTCGACCAGGTGCTGGGGGTCGAGGAAGAAGCGGTCCCCCTCGGCGTTGGTGAGGACCCGGGGAGCGCCCACGAGCTGGGGGGGCTTGGCGGTCACCCACTTCATCATGGCCATGCTCTGCAAAGGGCTCTCCGGCGGGAGCTCCGAGAAGAGTCCGCGGTAGGCCTCGTCGCGGGAGGGGACCAGGCAGGTGAGCCGGTCGCCGTCGATGAAGACCTCGAAGACGGTCAGCCCGAAGGGGGACAGGAGGGCCAGGTGGAAGCGGTCGGGCTGCCGGAAGATGAGGAATCCCCTCCCGCTGGTGGTATGCTCGCCGCTTTTCACCGAGACGGAGATGGAGGACTGCAGGGTCTCCACCTCGCGCCCCGGGACGATCCCGGTCAACGGTTTCGGGGCGGTCGCGCAGGCGGAGAGGGAAACGGCGATAAGCAGGAAAAGCAGCAGGGTGCGGATGGCAAAGAGCGGTTTGGACGTCACGAAAGCCCCTCGTTAGATGGCCGGCAGGCGACCGGGATCAGCCCGCGCTAAAAGGCGGACGGCAAGCGGAGACAGGGTAGCGGCTCGCCGGCGGAAAATCAAGCCCGGGATGGTCATTCGACCCGGAAATCGGCGTCGGTGAGCGGGACGTTGCGGCGGAAGTTACGCAAGGAGAGCCCGGTCCGGTCGCCGTTTCGCTCGTCGATCACCACCCGGCCGATGCGCCCCTCCCCGTCGAAGCCGACGGTGATCCGCCGCACGCTCCCCTCCCCTTTGGGGGCGAGCTGCAAGAGCCAAAGCCCCCCCTGGCGGGTCGCGGTGACCTCGGCCCCCTCGGGGACCGCGGTGACCGGCCGGGAGAGGAAGGCGAACCACTTCCCGAGCCCCTGCCCGGGGGGGAGCACCACCCGCTGGGTGGCCTGGCCGGGGAGGTGCATGAGGAGGAGGTTGTCCTTCAAGAGGAGGCGGCTCGCGTGGGGGGGATAGAGCTCCATGAAGAAGGTGTCCGGCTTGCGGAGGCGGACCACCCCGCGGGAGACCAGCCGCTTCTTCATGAGGGAAAGCCGCTTCTCCTGCACCAGGTCGGCGGTGAAGCAGGCGGTGTCCCGGAAAGAGCGGCGAAGGGTCTCCAGGGCCTCCACGGCGGGTGAGCCGGCGGCCAGCGCCCGGGAGGTCATGAGTACCAGTGCCAGTAGTGCCAAAAGCCGCGCCATGGTTCACTGCTCCAGGGCGAGGGTGAGGGTGGCCGAGGCGACCGGCTCCCCGTCGAGCGAGGCCTCGCCGGCCACCAGCAGCATGCTCCCGTAGGACCTGACGATGGTGGAGGTCACCGTCACCCTCCCCCCCGGCGGGAGCTCGGCCGGGAGCCGGACCTGGCGAAGCGCCGCCAGCACGCCGAGCTTCCCGTCGCGCCGCCCGGAGGCGATCCCCCCGACCTGGGCCATGGCCTCCACCAGCAGGATGGGGGGGAAGATCCCGTCGGCCGCCAGCTGGTACTCCCCGGTGGCCCCCAGCCCCGGCGAAAGGGCGGTCACCACGTCGACGAACAGGAACGGGGGACGGTGCGGGAGATAGCATCGCGGGTCAGAAGGGAACAGGGTCGCCTCCGATGAGATCGATCGCGTAGTAGGGTCCCTCCGGAGAGGAGGCCAGGTGGGTGCCGAAAGCCCCCTCCTTGAGGCTCAGCACCAGGGCGGCCAGGGCGAGCCCCCCCATGGCGAGGGAGCGGCCGAGCACCTGGCCGGTATCGATGGTGCGGGCCCCCGGGAGGCGGGCCAAAAGCCCCCTGTCGAAGGGGGCGTTCCCGGAGAGGGAGACCAGGTCCGGGCGCAGGTGACGGGGGAGGAGCATCCGGTACCCCTCCCCTTCGTTCCCCCGGCAGAGCCGGCCGACGGTGCGGAGCTCCTCCACCACGGCCAGGATGGGGGCCTGGCGCAGGCGCGCATGGTCCCCCTTCTCGAGCACGAGGAGCCCGGCCCCCTCGCTGAACCCGGAGCCGGAGCGGTCGAGCTGCCCCATGGCCTTCAACCCCTTGAGCATCCCGGGGAAGACCTCGTCGACCCCGCCGGTGATCACCACGTCGGCCCGGTCCTCCTCGATGAACCGCTTGGCCATCATGAAGGCCGATTCGGCCGAGCAGAAACGCTGGATGGCGGTCACGTTGGGCCCCTTAAACCGGTACTCGATGGAGGCGTTACTGGCCGAGGCGTTGGGGACGATGTTGGGAAAGAGCATCGGGACGAGCCCCTCGGCTCCCCCGGCGTAGTAGCCGGAGAGGAACTCCTCGGCGTTGGCGATGCCGCCGAAACCGCAGCCGAGCACGATGCCGATCCGGGAGGGGGGGAGGGAACCGGGCTCCAGGCGGGCGCTCTTCAGGGCGAGGCCGGTGGCGGCCACCGCCAGCACGCTGCAGCGGTCGAGCTTTCTCGCCTTGAGCGGCGAGATGAAATCGGCGACCCGGAAGCCGTCGGCCTTTCCCCAGTGATACCCCCCCGGTCCCCAAGGAGCTCCTCGGGGACCGGGGTAAGGCGGCTCCCCCCTTCCTCGATCGCCCGCAGAAGCGGCTCGGTCCCCACCCCGGCCGGCGAGATGGCGGCCACGCCGGTGACGACGATGTCGTGATAGCAGATGGTCACGTTGTCTCCTTCCAGGCAGTTCCTGCGGAGGGTGCGGGGCCTGCGCCCCTGGGTCTCGTAGCGCCTCATACCGTGATGACCAGGGAGGTGGTGTTGCCGCCGAAGGCGAACGAGTTGGAGAGGGCGACCCGCGTCTGGCAGCTCCGGGCGCCGTGGTGACAGTAGTCGAGGTCGCAGTCGGGGTCGGGCCCGCGGAAGTTGAGGGTCTGGGGGATGAAGCGCTGGTTGAGGGCGATGATGGTGGCGAGCGCCTCGACCGCCCCGGCGGCCCCCAGGCAGTGGCCGGTGAGCCCCTTGACCGAAACCAGCGGGACCTGGGGGGCCCGCTCGCCGAAGACCAGTTTCATCGCCTTGGACTCGATGGCGTCGTTCAAGGGGGTGCCGGTGCCGTGGGCGTTCACCCAGCCCACCTCCTCGAGCCCCACCCCGGCCCTCTTCAGGGCCTCGGCCATCACCCGGGCGGAGTCCTCGCCGGACGGGTCGGGGGCGGTCATGTGGAACCCCTCCCCGGCCACCGCGTAGCCGGCCAGGTAGCCGTGGATCTCGGCCCCTCTGCGTCTCGCCTCCCCTTCCTCCTCGAGCATCACGAAGGCGGCCCCCTCCCCGAGCGAGATCCCCTGGCGCCCCTTGCTGAAGGGGGAGCAGGGCTCGGGGTCGACCACCCTCAGGGTGTTGAAGCCCGCGAAGGTGAGGAGCGAAAGGCAGTCGGAGCCCCCGCAGAGGATGGCCTTGACCGCCCCGGTGGCGACCAGGTCCGCACCCCAGCCGATGGAGCTCGCCGAGGAGGAGCAGGCGGTGGTGATGCTCGACTGGTAGCCGCAGAGGTTGTAGCAGGAGGCGATGCAGGTGGCGGTGCGGTCGGGGAGAAGCCCCCGCAAGAGGGAGGGTCTCGGTCTCTTCCCGGAGAGGCTCCCCTCAAGCCACTCCTCGCACTGGAGCATCCCCGAGGCCCCCGCCCCCACGCAGACCCCGATCTCGTAGGGGGAGTAGTACCCGAGCGCGCAGCTTTTGCGAATCGCCTCGCCGGCCGCCAGCACGCCGAACTGGTCCACCCGCGACATCTTGCGGGCATCGCGCGCCGCGAAGTAGTCGAGGGGGTCGTAGCCTGCGACCTGGGCGCCGATCCGGGAGGGGAACGGGGCCACGTCGAAGAGGTCAACGGGGCCGATGGCGCTTTGGCCGCTGCGAAGGGACCTGGTGAAGGAGGGTACGTCCCTCCCGGCGGCCGAGAAGACCCCCAGTCCGGTGATGGCGATCCTTTTTCTTCTGGCGACTCTCATGGCACCTCGCAGCAAGGATCGGACGGACCGGCCGCCCGGGACCGATCGTCCGCAGAAAAGGGAATCAGACGATCCCCCCGTCCACCACCAGGCACTGCCCGGTGATGTAAGAGGCGCGGTCGGAGGCGAGGAAGGCGACCGCCTCGGCCACCTCCTCGGCGCGCCCGACCCGCCCCAGCGAGGAGCTCTTCACGATCCGGTCGAGGTGGTCCTGTTTCATGGCGGCGATCATGTCGGTCTCGATCAGCCCCGGCGCCACCGCGTTGACCCGGATCCCGAGCCCCCCCACCTCGCGGGCCAGCGACTTGGTGAAGCTCAGGGCGGCCCCCTTGCTGGCCGCGTAGTTGGTCTGGCCGGCGTTGCCGGAAATGGCCGCCACCGAGGAGATGTTGACGATCACCCCGCGGCGGGAAGCTACCATCTTCCTGAGCGCCCACTTGCAGCAGTGAAAGAGGGGATAGAGGTTCCCCTTGAGGACCGTGTCCCAGTCGACGTCCGACATCATGGGGAGATAGACGTCCTTGATGATGCCGGCGTTGTTGACCAGAACATCGAGGGAGCCGTTGACCCGGCAGGCCTCGTCCACCAGCGCGCGGGCCCCTTCGGAGGTGGAGACGTCCCCCTTGACCGCGGTGATGGAACCGGGAAGCCCGGCCGCCTCCACGGCGAGCTGCTGGGCCGCCGCGTCGTTACTGAGGTAGGCGGCGGTCACCCGGGCCCCGAGCCTCGCGAAGTGGAGCGAGGTGGCCCAGCCGATGCCACGGGTACCTCCCGTGACGATGACCGACTTTCCGTTAAATTCCATCCCACCCCCTCACATCGGCCTGAGCCGGCTCCTGGTCAGCCGCCGGAGCTGTTTCCAGAGCGGGCCCCGCACCGGGAACCGGCGCAGCGCCTCCAGCATCGAATCGCTCATGTTGAGTTCCATCCCCGGGGCCACCCAGTTCTTGCGCGAAAGCGCCCGGTCGGCCACCAGGGTGCAGAGGGCCCCGGCCAAGGGGGGCGACAGGTAGAAGACCGGCTCCAGTAGCGGGGTGTCGGCGGCGATCACCCCGTCGGCGAGCGCCCGGTGGTAGAGGCCGGTCCCGGGGAAGATCCGGATCCCGGTCATGGCGATGTTGGCATCGGCGTCGAGCTCGTCGGCTAAGGCGAAGGTCTCCTCCACGGTCGCCTCGCTCTCCTCCGGCCCCCCGAAGAGGAAGTAGTGGGCGAAGGAGATCCCGGCCCGGCGGCAGAGGCGGGAGGCGACCCGGAGATCGACCGCCTGGAAGGACTTGCCGAGCGCCTCCAGGACGCGGTCGGAGCCGGACTCGCTGCCGAACTCGACGGCGTCGCACCCCGCCTCGGCCATCGCGTCCACCAGGTGGGGGGTGAGGTAGCCGGGGTTGACGAAGGCCGACCAGCCGACCCCAAGCTTCTCGCGGGCCAGGGCCCGGCAGAGCTGCTCGGCGAACTCGGGGGGGAAATTGAAGACGTCGTCCACGAAGGAGAGGTAGTCGACCCCCGCTTCCTTCACGAGGGCGTTCACCTCGTCCACGATCTCGCTCACCCCCCGAAGCCTCACCTTCCTCCCCTCGAGGAGCGGATAGTTGCAGTAGAGGCAGGAAAAGGGGCATCCCCGCTTGGTCTGGACGTTGGCCATCCCCCCCTCGGCACGGTAGCGGGCCAGCGGGAACAGCCGCCGGTCCGGGGTGTCGAACGACCCGAGGTAGGCGACCGGGGGTACGCTGCGGTCGCCGCGGGCGATGACGCCGGGGATGAGTCCGGGCGTTTCCCCCCGCTCGAGGTAGGCAAGGAGCTCGGGAAGGGCTTCCTCCCCCTCCCCGACCACGCCGTAGTCGGCCTCCAGGCGGGCCATGAGCTCGACCGGCATGAGCGAGAAACCGGAGCCCCCGACGACCACCAGCGCCCTCCCCCGGCAGCGATCGACCATCTCCTTCACCTCGGCCAGGTAGGAGCGGCTTCCGGGGTAGGTGACGTTGTCGATGTTGCGTATGGAGAGGGCCACCACCCGCGGGGCGAAGTCATCTATGGCGGCGGTGAGCTCGCCGCCGGGGTCTTCGGCAAAGCCCAGGTCGAGCACCCGGAGCCGGTGGTCCTGGCGCTCGAGCGGCCCGGCCAGGAAGGAGAGCCCCAGCGGAAAGACCGGGTAGGGATTCCTCTCCCGGTTGGCGGAAACGAGGAGCACGTCCATCAGGCCTCCAGGTGGTGGTAAAAGAGCGCGCCGAGCCGCTCGGCGATGACGGGAGGGATCCGGTACTGGAGGGTCCCCTCCAGGTCGGTGAGGGCGTGCACCGCCCGCCCGGTGGCGACCACCTTGCCGTCGGCGCCGACCATCCGGCAGCGGAACTCGATGGTGGCGGTCTCCCGGCGGACCGGCCAGCTCTGCACCCGGAGCTCCTCCCGGTAGGCCGCGGGCCTCAGGAAGTTCACCCCGAGCTCCACCACCGGGGCGAGGAAGCCGGCCGCCGCCATCTGGGCGGGATCGAGCCCGAACTCCCGGGCAAGGGCGTGGCGCCCCTCCTCCATCCAGGTCACGTAGTGGCCGTGCCAGGCGATCCGGTAGGCGTCTACCTCGTTGAAGCGGACCCGGACGACGCACTCGTGGAACCTGATCCCCTTCTCAATCTCCACCTTGCACCTCGATCCAGCGGTTGTATTTCCTGAGCGACTCCCCGGAGCCGACCTCGTAGAAGGCGGTGACCCCCTCGCGGCGCAGCGCCCGGTAGGTCTTCTCCCAGTACACGGGCGCCATCAGCTCCCTCAGCATGAAGGGGGCGATCTCCTCCCGGGTCAGGAAACGCTGGTCGAGGTGGTTCATGAGCCTCGACCAGGGGTCGCGGTAGCGGTAGCCGGCGAAGATGTCGTTGAGCTCCCCGGCCACCGGCGCCATGAGCGGGGTGTGCAGCGGGGCGTCGCAATCGAACATCCGGCTGGGAAAGGCGCCGCTTTTCCCCGCCTCCTCGACGGCGGCGGCGATGTCCCCCTTTTTCCCGCAGAGGAGGAAATGCCGGGAGGTGTTGTGGTTCGCCAGGTAGACCCGGTGGTTTCTCGCCAGGGAGAGGAGCGGCTCCTCGGTGAGGCCGGTCACGCACCCGAGGGCGTACTCCCCATCCCTCTGCAAGGGGGCCATGGCCATCCCCACCCGCCAGGTCACCTCGATCGCCTCCTCCTCCCGCAGCGCCCCGCAGGCCACCAGGGCCGCGTAGATCCCCATGCTGTGCTGGGCGACCAGGTCGGGAGGCCCCCCGTAGCGCCGCAGACGCCTCAGGCGGTGGAGGCTGTCGGCCACCCCGCTCACCTGGAGCTTCACGTTTTCGCTCCCCTCGCCAAAGAGCCAGCGGGAACCGGCGAGGTCGAGCCCGGCGACCCGGGCCACCAGGGAGGCGAGCTGGGCGGCGTCGGCGTCCCCGGCGACGGGTTCCGGGCGGGAGAGCGGCTGGCCGGGAAACATGTAGCAGATCATCGGGCTCCCCCCTCCACCCTCCCCAGGGCGGCACGAAAGCCTAAGTTCATGGGGGCGAAGACCTGCAGCGACCGGTGCCAGCGGAAGATCCTGCGGAACATGGAGGGAAACGAGTAGAAGGAGCGGTTCAGCCAGTCGTGCCCTTCCTGGAGCTCCCGCGCGTTCATCCCCACCGGCCGGTAGGTGACGTGCCCCATGTCGTAGTCGCGCCAGTCGTTGGAGACGATCCGCCCCTCGGCCTGAAGCCGCTGCCGCACCCGGGTCCCCGGGTAGGGGGTGAGGATGGGGAAGATGGCGGCCTCCAGCCGGGTGCTCTCGCAGAAACCGCGGACGTGCTCGAAGACGGCCGGGGTATCGCCGTCGCAGCCGAGCACGAAGGAGCCGAGAATCCCGATGCCGTGGTCCCGGAAGGCCCGGGCCTGCTCGCGGTAACGGGCGGCATGGTTCGTTCTCTTGCCGATGGCGGCCAGGGTCTTCTGGGAAAGCGACTCGAACCCGACGAACATCCCGACGCAGCCGGCCTCCCCGGCACTGCGCAAAAGCTCGGCATCGGCGCCCAGGTCGATGGGTGCGTGGGAGAGCCACTTGAACCCCATCCCCCGCATCCCCCGGAAAAGCTCCAGCGCGTAGGAGCGGTTCCCGACCAGGTTGTCGTCCACGAAGAAGGCGAAGGAGCCGTCTTTGCGCATCTCCTCGAGCTCGCCAAGCACCTCGGGGATCGGGCGCTCCCGGTAGCGGCGGCCGAAGAAGGTGGTCACCGAGCAGAATTCGCAGTCGTGGGGGCAGCCCCGGGTGGTCTGGATGGTGTTGGTGAGGAGGTAGCGGTCGCCGGTGAAGATCTCCCGGCGGGCCCGCGGCAGCCCCGCCAGGTCGGAACGGGGGGCGCCGCGGTAGCTTCGCTTAAGCCTCCCCTCCTCCCGGTCGGCCAAAAGGGTCGGCCAGACCGACTCCCCCTCTCCCACCACCACCGCGTCCACGTGCTCGAGCGCCTCCTCGGGGAGGTTACTCGCGTGGAAGCCCCCCATCACCACGGGGATGCCGCGGCTGCGGAAGGAGGCGGCGATCTCGTAGGCCCGCGGCGCCTGCGGGGTCATGGCGGTGATCCCCACCAGGTCCACCTCGGCGGAGAAATCGAGCGGCGCGAGGTTCTCGTCCCCCAGGAAGATGTCCCACGCGTTCGGGGTCGCCGCCGCGATGGCGGCCAGCGAAAGGGAGGGGAACTTGAAGCCGAGCTCGCCCCAGAGCCGCCTCTTCGGCCATCCCGGGGAGATCAGCAACAGCCTCATGCCGCGTGCTGGGCGATGTAGTCGGCCATGGTCCGCACCGACTGGAAGACCTTGGTCCCCACCGCGGCGTCGGGGACCACCACCCCGAAGGCGTTCTCCATCCCCACCACGAGCTGAAGGGCGTCGATGGAGTCGAGCCCGAGCCCCTCCCCGAAGAGGGGGGCATCGGTCTCGATGTCATGGGTAGAGAGCCCCTCGATGCGAAGGCTGTCGATGATCAGCTGTTTCACCTGGTAGATCAGTTCGTCGCTCATCTGCTGCTCCTTTCTCGTCCTGCCATGCCCGTCCCCAGTAGTCGAAGAAGTTGTACCACTGGTCGGGGTAGGTTCGGATGTAACGTTCGAAGACCCGGAGGATCTGGCCGGTCCGCTCCCGGATCTCCCGGTCCCGGTCCCGCCGGCCGGCCCGGAAGAAGACCGGGGGCTCCATGATGGCCGCGTAGCGCCCCCCCTCGAGCGGCACGAAGACCGGGATGACCGGGGCGCCGGTGGCGAGGGCAAGGTAGGCGGCCCCGAGCGGGATCGGGGTGGGGCGCCCGAAGAATTCGAAGACGCCGGTGTGGGAGGAACCGTCCCGGTCGCCCAGGATGGCCACCACCTCGTTGCGGTTCAAGGCGCTCACCGCCTCGACGACCGCCAGGGCCGAGACCGCCTCCCGGTCCACGTAGATGAAGTTGACTCCCCGCTCCCTGCGGACCACCTCCCGCTGGGCGTTCACCCGTTCGTCGGGCTCGCGGAAGGTGAGGATGTTCATCGGGTATCCCTTGGCCGCCAGCCCGAGCCCCCCGAGCTCCCAGTTCCCCAGGTGGATGGAGAGGAGGATGGCCCCCCGTCCGGCCGCCAGGGCATCGTCGAGCGGCTTTTCGGTGGTCCAGCGACCGATCAACCCGAGCAGCCGGTCGCCGGAGAGCCGCATCATGAGGAGCTGGTCGCACCAGTTGCGGCTGAACTTGTAGAAGCAGGAGAAGACCAGCCGCTCCACCTTCCACCGTCCGGTCACCACCCTCAGGTTCTTCCTGATGTCCCGGCGCTGCCGGTGGAGTACCAGGTAAAACAGGGCGCTCCAGCAAAAGGCGCAGGGTGGATAAAGGGCGCGGGGGACCGCCATGGTCAGGAGCTTTATGAAAAAGAGGTTGAGGCTACTGTAGAGTGCCACGCGCCACGATCTCCTTTGGTGGCCTCAGGTGCTGCAAATCCCCCCCACCTTTGACAAAAGGTGGCTTCCAGATGGGTTAGAGGCCCTTACCCGTTGACGTTCCCGGACTTAAGCTCCGGCCCGGTGAACTCCCGCTCCCAGGCGGGGTCGGCTATCTCGCCGTAGCGGCCGGCGTAGTCGTCCATCGCCTCGGCCAACTCGGTGAAGATCTCCGCCGCCCCCTCGTGGGTAGGATAGGCACCCCCGCTGGCGAAGATCTCCCTCCCCACCTCGGGATGGTCGATCAGCATGCAGGGGCGCAGCAGGTTCTCGTGCTCCCCCTGCCGCCGGCGGATGCTCTCGAAGAGCGGGGAGCGGAGCGCCTCCTTGAGCGAGGTCCTCCTGATGTTGTCCACCGCGAAGTGGCAGAATACGCACGGCTCGACGTCGCCGTTGGCGTTCACGTGGAAGTACTTGCGCCCCCCCGCGATGCAGCCGCTGATGATCGGCCCGTCGTTCCAGAAATCGATGAAGAGCATCGGCTTCACGGCCCGGTACTCGACGGTGGTCCGCCTCATGAAGTCCCGCTGCTCCGGGGTCGGCATGAGGGCGATCTCGGGATTGCGCCCTACGGGGACGTAGGAGAAGAGCCACATGGCGAAGCACCCCTTTTCGATCAGCATGTCGACGAAGCGCTCGTCGGTGATGATGTCGGTGTTGCGGCTCGTCTGGGTGAAGGAGTTGCAGAAGGAGAGCCCCGCCTCCCTCAAGAGGTCCATGGCCCTCATCACCTTGTCGAAGTGCCCCGCCCCCCTGCGCTCGTCGGTCTCCTCGCGGTACCCCTCCAGGGAGAAGGAGGGCATCACGTTCCCCACCGCGGTAAGCTCCGCCACCATCCGCTCGTCGATCAGCCCGCCGTGGGTGAAGACCAGGAAGGCCATGTCGGAGTGCTTGCGGAAGATCTCGAAGATCTCCTTCTTGAAGAAGGGCTCCCCCCCCGACACGACCGCGAAGTAGACCCCCATCTCCTTCATCTGCATGAGCACCGAATCGATCTCCTCCAAAGAGAGCTCGAGGCTCTTGCGGTAGTCCCCCGCGTAGCAGCCGTAACAGTCGAGGTTGCACTTCATGGTCGGGCTGATCACCACGGTGGAGGGGGGATAGTACCCCTCCCGCTCCTCCCAGAGCTTGCGCTTGTTGGTGCCGGAGAGGAGATGGTTCACCAGGAGGTTGGTAACCCACTTCTCCCGCTGGTTGGGATGGAGCTCGCGGATGATGCGGCGGGGAAATTCGATGCTCGGGTGGTTGTCGCGGATAAGCCCCCTGATCCAGCGGATGCGCTCCTTGTAGTACTGTTTCTTGGGAATGAGCTCCATCAGGTGGGTCATGCGGGCGAGGTTGTCGTTGGACGCGTTGGTGGCCAGAGACAGCAGCATGGAAACAACCTTCTCTTGGGAGTACTTTTTAAGGCCCTCAAGCATGGAACGGTTCTCCTACTGTCAACGGCGGGGAAGGGGGTGTTTCGACTGACCGGTGTCAGGCAGAAAAGGCGCCCATAAGAGTGCGCCATTTTCTTTGCATTAATACTATCTAACCATAAATACTATGCAAGCACTATTTTGAGATATTTTTATCCTATCAATGACAGCCGGCGTGAATATCACACTCTCAGGCCCCTTCCTTATGTCTAAGTGGTGACTCCCCGAAGCCTACATGTAGCGAAGAAATGTCATGCAGATCTTCCAGGTGTCACGGATGGGACGGTAATGACTGGTGGGGCGGCCGTCGGCCACCCGGGGGGGCACCGGCAGCGTGCCGACCTTGAGCCCGCCGCGCCAGGCCTTGAGGAGGACCTCCATCTCCAGGTCGTACCCCTGCCCTTCCAGCTTGAGCTGGCGCAGCAGTGCCCCCGAGTAGTAGCGGAAGCCCGACTGGCAGTCGTCGATCGCGAAGCCGGTCCGCTTCTGCACGCACCAGACCCCGAACCGGTTCCAGCCGCTGCGAAGCCCGGCCATCTGCTTGAACTGCGACTCACGCGAGGCGATCAGGATGTGGAACCCGTCGTCGCGGCCGGCCCGGGCAAGCAAGGGGGCGGCGGCCACGTCGTGCTGGCCGTCGGCATCGACGGTGATCACCCCGTCGAAGCGGTTGGCGAGCGCCCAGCGGAAACCGGCCTTGAGCGCGGCCCCCTTGCCGCGGTTTTCCCCCAGCGAGATGACCGACAGCGGGAGCCCGGAGAGCTTTTCGGCGGTGCCGTCCCGGGAGCCGTCGTCGACCACCAGCACCGGCAAACCGGTCCTGAGCGCCTCGCGGGCAACCCCGAGGATGGTCCCGGCGGCGTCGAAGGCCGGTATGACTATGCAGGTCGCCATGTGGTTGCCAGTTCCCTCAAGGTGGTGAACGGAAAGGCGGCCAGCAGTTCGCGCAGCATGCCGGCTGCCGAGGAGCGGGGCCCGTAACTTACGAAGGAGCGCCAAGGGGACAGCCTGAGCCGGGGACCCTCCGGGTCGAGCTCGCGCGGATGGAGAAAAAGGACCGCCGGATGCCCGTCCGCGTTGAACCCGGCGACCGTGCGGCGCACGAGGGCGCTCGGAAAGAACCTGAATCCCCACCCCCCCCCGGTGGGAAGGTTGAAAAGAGGCGCCGGGGTGACCAGGGGGGGAAACTCGAGGATGGCCCCCTTCGGGGTCTCCACCAGGTGCGGCAGGACCTTTCCCCGCCGGTTCCCGATGAACGGCAGCGGGGAGGAGCTGGAATCGTAGAGGTATCCCTCTTCGCAGAGGATCTCGAAGGCCCAGGGGGCGGCGGCCACCGACCACTGCGGGGCTCGGAAGCCGACCGGCTGGCGCCCCGACTGGGCCTCGATGATCCCCGCGGTCAGCCTGAGCTCCCGGCGGAAACCCTCGGGCCCCAGCCGGGGAAGCAGGGCGTGCGAATAGCCGTGGGAGGCGATCTCGTGCCCGGCGCCGGCTATCTCGGGGACCAGGGTGGGATCCCCCTCCGCCACCGACCCGAGGACGAAGAAGGTGGCCGAAACGGAGAACTCGGCGAGGAGTTCCAGGATCAGCTCCGTGTTCCTGCGGACCCTCCTCTCCCCGGCGAACTCGGCCGGCACCGGGCGCGAGCAGCAGCCGTGGTACCAGTCCTCGATGTCGATGGATAGCGCGTTACCAAGCATGTATAACCTTTTTTAATTAGGTAACGTTATATACAGTATTTAACCTTGCCTGTCAAATCAATGGGGTCGATTTTCTTGTCCGCCGAAGGAAAAGGTGGAGGGGGTCAGTTGGCCCGCAGGAAGAGGACGATCTCGGAAAGGCGGCAGGTGTCGATAAGACCGGGTGAGAAGGCTAGCCTCTTCTGAAAGAGGAGCGCCAGGGGGAGGAGAAGCCAGTTGTAGACGAAGAGGGCCTGTTCGGGGCGGGTCAAAAGCATGCGCATCCCGAAGCGGAGGAGCTTGGGATGGGCGACCTCCATGCCGAAGGGGGCGCTCGACTGCAGGGTGAGCCGGTTCTCGCCGCAAAGGGCCAAGAGTTCGCCCGGGTGGTAGCGCCGGACGTGGCCGACCAGCCGGTCGAAGTCGCTCCAGAGGCAGCCATGGAGCGGGACCGAGACCAGCAGGACGCCGCCGAAGGAAAGCACCCGGCGAAGCTCCTTCAAGGCCTCCCGGTCGTCCTCCAGGTGCTCGAGGAGGTCGAAGGCGCAGACCAGGTCGAAGAAGCCGTCGGGAAAGGGGAGCCGGGAGGCGTCCCCCCGGGTGGCCAACCCTCCCCCCCTGGTGAGCCGGTCGACCACCGTAGCGCTCAGGTCGAGGAAATGGGTCCCCTTCAGGGGGAGCCGCGGGCGCAGGCCGGGGCCGACCTCCAGCCGGATGGGGCAGCCGGGGACCAGCGAGGAGATGAGCGGCCAGGTGTTGAAGCTCTCCGGACGGGAGAGACGGCATCCCGACCAGAGCGCCTCGTAGAAACGCCGGTTCTCCTCAGTCACGCCTGCGCGCTTTTCGCTTTTCAATGCCCGTGGCATCGCTTCCCCTTTCAGGAGGAGGGTTCCATCTCCGCCCGCTTCATGTCCTCTTCGATGTACCGGCCGCAGATGAAACAGAAGATCCCGGCCAGGGCCATCACCAGCGGGGTGGAGAGGAGCGCGTTACGCAGCCCCCAGTGGTCGGAGAGCCACCCCAGGATGGAGGGAGAGATGGCGTCCCCCAGCGCATGGATGAAGAAGATGTTGACCGCGAAGGCCATGGCCCGGATGGCCGGATGGGTAACGTTGATGATCACCGTGTTGAGCGGGCCGGTGTTGAGAAAGAGGAAGAACTCGGCGACGAAAATGGCGGCGATGCAGACGTTTAAGTCCCGGGCCAACAGCGCCCAGGCCGCAAAGGGGGTCCCGACCAGGAATCCCCACCCCGAGACCAGGAGGTACCCCTTGGGGGTGCGCTTTTGCCAGCGGTCCCCCAGCCACCCACCGATCAAGGTCCCGAGGATGCCGGCCAAGACGGTGGCGGCGCCGAAGAGGGTGTTCCCCTTTTCAACGGTGACCGCGTGGGTGCGGTAGAGAAAGGATGGTATCCACTGGGCGAGCCCGCCGATGGCGAAGGTCATGGTGGCCATGGCGATGGTGTTGAAGACGAAGGAGCGGTTCTTGATGAAGGTGCGGTACCCCTCCGCCGGGGCAACCGCCTGCTCGTGCCCGGTGCTCTCCCGGGGGGAGGCGTCCTGGCCGGCGCCCTCCCGGTGGGCGGCGTCCTCCCCCCCGCGCGGAGGGGTGCGCAAAAGGGCGATCGGGATGGCGAGGGCGAGGCCGGGGAGGCCCACCATCAGGAAGGCGGCGTGCCACCCCAGGCGCTCCCCGAGGATCCCCCCCAGCAGGTAGCCGAGCGCGCTCCCGACCGGGATGGCCAGGTAGAACCAGGAAAGCACCCTCCCCCGCCGCTCCCGGTCGAAGAAGTCGGCGATCAGCCCGGGCGACACGGTGCCGAAGCTCGCCTCCCCCACCCCGACGGTGGCGCGGGCGGCCAAAAGCGTGCGGTAGCCGGGAGCGAAGCCGGCCAGGGCGGTGGCGAGGCTCCAGACTACCAGCCCGCCGGCGGCGAGCTTCACCCGGCTCCTGCGATCCCCCAGCCAGCCGAAGAGCGGGGCGATCAGCATGTAACTCAGCATGAAGGCGCTCCCCAGGAAGCCGAGGGCGGTATCGGAGATGGCGAGATCGATCTTGATCAGCGGGAAGACGGCGAACAGCACCTGCCGGTCGATGTAGTTGAGCAGGTTGACCGCCAAAAGAAGCGCCAGGGCATAGCGCCGGTAGGAAAGCGAGATTGCAGATTCGTCCATCAAGATTGCCCCCTCCATCATCACATAATCCATCACAACTGAAACGATCTCTGAATGGCCACTCTTCTTACCACTCTTCTCAGCTATTAAACACTTTGCCGTTCACTCTTAGGCACCTATCTGCTCACCCAAGCTCTCCCTCCCCTTCAAGGGGAGGGTTGGGGTGAGGATGGGGATGCAACGCGGGCCACCGGAGGCTGAAAATCCCCCCAGTCCCCCCTTCGCAAAGGGGGGAACGCGGCGCCACTCTTTGCTCACAGTTCAGCAACCGCCGCCTGCGCCTTCTCGACGATCTCGCGCGGCTCCTCTACCGTGAAGCGGAGGGGGGCGCCGAAGGTGACGGTGACCTTCCCCCGCCTGGGGAAGCGCGCCTCCGGTGGGAGCACCCGCTCGGTCCCCTCGATTTTGATGGGCACCACCGGGATCCCGAGCTCCTTCACGATCACGCCGAGGCCGAGCTGGAAGTCGTGCATCTTCCCGTCCCGGGAATGGGCCCCTTCCGGGAAGATAAGGGTGTTCACCCCGTGGTCGGCGAGCTTACCCATGAAGCTCAAGGCCCTGCTGAAGCCGCCGATGGTCGGCAGCGGGAAGAGGTTCAAGAAGATGGTCCCGTACTGGTAGCAGAACCTTCTCCAGAGCTTGTCGAGGCCGTGGTACTGGCCGAAGAAGAACTCCTCCCAGGCGGCCGAGGCGGTGCGGTAGCGGATCTCCGCGGGAAGGGCGAACATGACCGACGGCTGGTCGAAATAGCTCAGGTGGTTGGCGATGAAGATTGCCGGCCCGTCGATCTTCTCGAGCTTCTCCTCCCCCACCGTCTCCAGGTCGGCGAACATGCTGTAGAGGGGATAGATGAAAAAGGCGTCCCCCAGCATCCGGAGCGCCCGCACCGGCCAGCTGTTGGTCCAGAAGCGGAGCCGCTTGTCGGAGCGGACCTTTTCCCGTTTGCCGATGATCTCCCGCACGTCGGCCACGCGGGTCTGGGGACTTATCTGGGAGTCCTCGATGTCCATCCGGAACTCCTGTTCCAGGAGGTTCACCAGTTCGAGCCTCCCGATGGAGGTGAGCCCCAGGTCCCCCACCAGCAGGGATTCCTCGGTGATCTCGGCGGCGTCGGTCCCGGTCACCCGGGCCAGGAGGTTCACCAGCTGGTCCCGCGAGGCCCCGTGCCCCTCCTTGCCCCCCTTGAGGATCTCCTCCTTGACCTGGAACTTCCTTATCTTCAGGGTGGTGGTCTTCGGGAACTCCGCCTCCTTCCAGAGCGTGAAGCCGGTGATCTGGTGCAGGGAGTCCAGCGACTGGTTGGCGCGGGCCACGATCTCGTCCGGCCGCGCGTCGGGGGAGCTCAGCAGCAGCACCGCATGTACCTCTTCCCCCCCTCCCCTGTCAAGCCCGATCACGCACGACTCCTTCACGCCGGGGATCTTGTTGAGCACCCCCTCCAGCTCGTCGGGATAGACGTTCACCCCGGCGCCGGTGACGATGAGCTCCTTTTCCCGCCCCTTGATATGGACCCAGCCGATCTCGTCGATCTCGGCGATGTCGCCGGTCCGGAACCATCCGTCGCCGGTGAAGGCATCCCGGGTGGCGCGTTCGTTTTGGTAGTAGCCGGGGAAGACGTTGGCGCCGCGGGCCAAAAGCTCCTCCCCCCCCTCGGCGATCTTCAGCTGGATCCCCGGGAGCGCGGGCCCCACGGCACCTGCCACCTGACGGTCGATGGTGTTCGCGCAGAGGACCGGCGCGCATTCGGTAAGACCGTACCCCTCGATGACGATGAACCCCATGTCGCTCCAGAAACCGAAGACCTCCGGGTCGAGCGCCGCCCCTCCCGAGACGAAGAGGGTGAAGTCGCGCCCGAACTTGTGCTGGACCGGGTAAAAGAGCATCCGTCTCACCCGCTGGGGGAGCCGGCGGGCCCACCGCGCCAGCGACCGGAAGGCGCCGTCCAGGTGCTTCTCGGCCAGCTCCCGCTCGATGGAGTTCTTCAAGAGCTGCATCAGCCGGGGGACCGCCATGATGACGAAGACGTCCTCCTCGCCGAGGGCCTCCATGATGGCCGAGGGCTTCAGGGTCCGGAGGTAGATGATCGAGGCTCCCTCGTAGAGAGGGGTGAAGAAGCCCCCCATCTGCTCGAACATGTGGGATAGCGGCAAAAGCGAGAGGAAGGTGAAGTCCCGGTCGATGATCGGGATGTGGCGGTTGATCTGCACGAGGTTGGCGACCAGGTTGCGGTGGGTGAGCATCACCCCCTTGGGGTTGCCGGTGGTTCCGGAGGTATAGATCAGCTGGGCCAGGTCGTCGGGGACCGGATGGTGGACGGCGGTGGCAGGGGGAATTTCCGGCAGGAGAAAGGGGAGCTCTTCCAAAAGAAGGGTTTGCCCGACGGGGATCCGTTCCGGCTTGAACCGGCTCTGCAACAGGAGCTTCGCTTCGGTGAGGTTGGCGATGCTCTCGGCCCGGGCGCGGTCGGACATGAAGTCGACCGGCACCGCCACCGCCCCCCGCACGATGATCCCCCAGTAGGCCACCCCCCACCACGGGGAGTTGGGCCCCCACAAAAGGACCCGGTCCCCTTCCCCCACCCCGCGCTGGGCGAGCAGGGCCGCCATCCGCAGGGAAAGCTCGGCCAGCTCCCGGTAGCTCATCTCCAGCCGCCGCACACCGGTCCGGTTGACCAGGGCGCACTGTTCTCCCCTTGGCTCAAAAGTTTCAAAGAGGTCCACCAGTGTCTGCATGAAGGCTCCTTCAATGACATGACCGCCGAGGATATCGGGCATAGATACGGTGACCGAGAGAATCGCTACTCAAGTGTACCGGAATTACACCGTGATTTCGACCTCCTGAGTGAAAGCCGGAATTTTTATGATAAAGTTCCCATTATATCTGTCTGCTACCGGGCCCGCCAAACGTTAGGTGATCTTGCTCAGCATCCATCAATAACCGCTTTCGGAGTGCTCTATGAGACCTGCTTCCGGTTCATGCCGATCCCGCCGGTTCATCCTCGGCATGCTGATCGTGCTGCTTCTTCCCTTTACCGGCACCGGGACCGCGGAGGCATCGGACGAGATACGCCCCGCGGTGGCCTATTCCCCCGCCCGCCCGCTCCCGGACGGACTGAGGAAAGCGGAGGCAGGGACTCCGCCGGCAGCCTCGGGGGCCGAAACGGCTTCTGCGCCGGCGCCACGGGAAGCGGGCGATGTGGTGCACTCCTGGGAGACCGGTGAGGGGAAGAGCTACCTCATCCCCGCCGTGGAGGTTCCCGCCTTTCTCTTTCTGCTGAACATGTACGACCGGGTGGCCTATGAGGACGACCGGTCCGAAACCGGAGAGCGGACCTACTATTCCGACTTCCATTCCATCTGGCGCCACCTGAGCCGCCAGGAGTGGGAGTACGACCAGGACCCCTTCAACGTCAACCAGTTCGCCCACCCCTACCAGGGGGCGACCATGTACGGTCTCGCCCGCTCCTGCGGCCTGGGCTTCTGGGAGTCCTGGGCCTACTCCAATGCGGGGAGCTTTCTCTGGAAGATGGGGGGAGAGACCGGCCGCCCCTCCATCAACGACATGGTCACCACCGGGAACTCGGGAAGCCTCCTCGGCGAAGCGCTTTTCCGCATGTCCCAACTGATCCTGAAGGAACAGGGGCCCACTCCGGATCTCGGCCACGAGTTGGGGGCGGCCATCGTCTCTCCCACCACCGCCTTCAACCGCTTCGCCTTCGGCGACCGCTTCAAACCGGTCTTCCCCAGCAACGACCCGGCCACCTTCTGGCGATTCCGGCTGGGGGCGATGATCGACGCCGAGCAGGATGCCACCCTTGATTTCGCCATGTCCTACGGACTCCCCGGCAAGCCCGGCTACACCTACACCCGTCCCCTCGATTACTTCGACTTCCAGATCTCCGGACAGGCGAGCGAGTCCAACCCGGTGGGAAACGTCCTCTTGCGCGGGCTCCTCTACGGAAAGAGCTACGAGCCGAGCGAGCACACCCGCGGCATCTGGGGGGTGTACGGAAGCTACGACTACCTCTCACCCACCATCTTCCGGGTCTCCAACACCGCCCTTTCCCTGGGCACCACCTGGCAGAACTGGCTGGCACCCGAGGTGGCCCTGCAGGGATCCGCCCTGGGCGGGGTCGGCTACGGGGCCGCCGGCGTCACTCCCCGGGCCGACGGCCAGCGCGACTACCACTACGGGGTGACCCCGCAGGGGACGCTCTCCTTGCGGCTCATCATGGCCAACCGGGTGGCGCTGGAAACCGTGGCCCGTGGCTACTTCGTGAGCGGCACCGGCTCCGACAACGCCGAAGGCTCCGAGGCCATCGTCCGTTCCAACACCAACCTCATCTTCCGCATCTTCCGCCGCCACGGCCTGGGGCTGCAGTACATCGAGGCGCTCAGGGTCGCCAAGTACGGCAACCTCCCGACCCGCCGCCAGGATAACGGCACGTTCGGCATCTTCTACACCTTCCTGGGCGATTCCCACCTCGGCGCGGTCGAGTGGGGCGACTACGGAGCCCGCTGATCCCCTTTTCCTTGCGGCCGAAGTGTTAATGAGCTACAATCCCGCCCTTGGTCCGGGGGAGTCCCCTTCCTGCCGGCCGCACTCCCCTCCCCCTTTCAAGAAAGTGACCACATGAACTACCTCATGCTGCTGGTGGCCTTGATCATCATCCTGGTCGGCGCCACCGTCTTCACCAATGGCCTCGAATGGTTCGGCAAGAAGATGAACCTCTCCGACGGCGCGGTCGGAAGCATCTTCGCCGCGGTGGGGACCGCCCTCCCCGAAACCCTCATCCCGATCATCGCCATCACCTTCGGCTCCAAGGAGGCCGGCCACGCCATCGGGGTGGGCGCCATCATCGGGGCCCCCTTCATGCTCGGCACCCTCGCCCTTTTCATAAGCGGCCTGGCGGTCATCTTCAACCGCTCCCGACGCAGCGACTACCCGGTCATGCGGGTGGACACCGTGGTGATGCGGCGCGACATCGAGTACTTCCTCGCCCTGTATTTCGTGGCGGTCACCTGCACCTTCCTCCACCATCCCGTCCTCAAGGTCTTCATCGCCATGACCCTCTTCGTCTGTTACGGCGCCTACGCCCTGAAGACCATCAAAGGGAACAACGAGGGGCCGGTCGAGGAGGCCGACCTCGATCCCTGCTACTTCGCCCCCAAGGCCCACGATCCCCATTTCGCCATCATCCTCTTCCAGGTGATGAGCTCGCTCTTCTTGATCGTCTGGGGCTCCTACATCTTCGTGGAAAAGGTCCAGGTGATCTCGGCGGAGATCGGCGTCTCCTCCTTCATCCTCGCCATGATCATCGCCCCCATCGCCACCGAGCTCCCGGAGAAGTTCAACAGCGTCATCTGGATCAGGAAGGGAAAGGACACCCTCGCCATCGGCAACATCACCGGCGCCATGGTCTTCCAGAGCTCGGTGATCACCGCCATCGGCATCCTGATGACCAGCTGGGAGCTCTCCCATGCGGCCCTCATCACCGTTTTCCTCACCTTCGCCTCGGTCGGGCTCGCCTACGCCCAGATCAGGCTCAAGAAGCAGCTCACGCCGTTCACCCTCTTGGCCGGGGGGATCTTTTACGCGGCCTTCGTGACCCTGGTCTTGACCGGCCACCTCGATAAATAGAGGTATCGCCATCAAGAACGAAAGAAGCCGCCCCCCGGTAAGGAGGCGGCTTTTTTGCTTTTGCGGCAGGCGGGCGGCTAGAGAGCGGCCTTGGCTCCCCTGGCGGCCGCGGCAGCAGCACGGGCCGGCTTGACCGGTTTCACCGGCTTGACGGCGGCCGCCTTGCGGGCCTTGATGTTGGCCATCCGGACCTCCCGCGCCTTGGCGAGGTTGTCGGCCAGCCCCCGCTCCTGCGCCATCTTGCGGCGGGAGTCGGAATAGTTCTTGGCCGACAAGGCCTGCTTGCTGGGGATCCCGAACATCTTCTTGTACTCGCCCGGCTTTAAGCCGTGCGAGCTGCTCAGGTGACGAGCCAGCGTCTTGAATCCCCCCTTGCCGCATACCATGCAGGCTATCTCTCCTTTGCGGAAAGCTTCCTTCACGGTCAGCGTAGTACTACTCTTGGCCGACTCCTCTGGTACTTCAGCAGACTCCCCTGCTTCCAGATTCTTCAGAGCATTGTGTACCTTGTTGATCTCGAAGATCAGTTGGTCAGAGGTCATCGGTGTACTAGAGGCATGCGATGCCACAATCTGTGCTGCGATTTCAACGAGAGTAGCCATGTGGTATCCTCCATACATAATAATTCAACAATGAGATATTAATGACGCAGTTCATGATGGTTGTCAAATTATTTTTTTATTTTTAGCTAATAAATCCCATTTAATTGCCAGCACCCTTTTTCCTCCCCCGCTATCGACCTTGAGCGCCCAGTTACAGCAGGCGCGCTGGAAGGTATCAGGCTGCTCGCTCTTTCGTTTCAATGTAAATCAGTGAGGATAAAGTGGCGGCGGATGTCTTCCCCACCAACTCCTGCAAAGTAAGGCACGGATCACAGAGAGCACCGGTGGATAATATATACTCATGGAGGGTGTTTCCTGCATCGACGCAGGCTCCTTCTCCCCGGGTAATCCGGTCGAGTAAGTCGCGCGAACATTGTTGACAGAAACGATCCAATTCAGCATTAATGGCAAAAGAAATTGTTGACAGGAACGATCTGACTAAGTATTAGTAGCACACATAACGGAGCCACCGCTCCGGCACGACATGACTTATCGAGAGCGACCGAGGGACTGGCCCTACGACGTCGCGGCAACCTCCCCACCAGGGGAAGGTGCCAAATCCAGCGGAACGAAGTTCCGGAAGATAAGGAAGCGCGGACACCCTCTACGAGTCCCCTTCCGACACCCCGGAAGGGGACTTTTCATTTGGAGGAAAACGATGAAAGCAGCTACCACCGCAGCACACATCGGCTTGCAGAGGGAATCGAGAACCGGCTCGGTCACCGTGCCGATCTACCAGACCGCGACCTTCCGCCATCCCGGCCTCGGTCAGAGCACCGGCTACGACTACAGCCGATCAGGAAACCCGACCCGCCAGGCGCTCGAGGAGGGGCTCGCCCAGCTGGAGGGTGGCTGCCGCGGCTTCGCGTATGCCTCCGGCATGGCCGCCATCACGAGCCTCATGTTCCTCTTCAGCCAGGGTGACCACCTGATCGTCACCGAAGACCTCTACGGCGGGAGCTACCGGCTTTTCGAGAAGACCTTCCTCCAGTTCGGTCTCACCTTCAGCTACGTGGACACAAGCGACCTGGCGGCGGTGGAAGCGGCCATCCGCCCCAACACCAAGGCCCTCTTCGTCGAGTCGCTCACCAACCCCCTTTTGAAGGTGGCCGATATCGCCGCGCTTTCCGAACTCTGTAAGAAGCACCACCTTCTCCACATCGTGGACAACACCTTCCTGACCCCGTACCTGCTCCGCTGTTTCGACCTCGGGGCCGACATCACCGTCTACTCGGGGAGCAAGTACCTGGCCGGCCACAACGACACCGTCTGCGGGCTGGTGGCGGTCAAGGACCCGGAGCTGGCCGAGAGGGTCTACTTCCATCAGAACGGGATCGGGGCGGTGCTCGGGCCGCAGGATTCCTTCCTCACCATCAGGGGGATGAAGACCCTGACACTGAGGATGGAGCGCCAGCAGGAGAACGCCCAGGCGATCGCCGAGTGGCTCTTCACCCATCCCCGGGTGGGAAAGGTTTATTACCCCGGGCTCCCCGAACATCCGGGGCACCAGATACTGAAGGAGCGCGGCACCGGTTACGGAGCCATGATCGCCTTCGAGGTGACCGAGCCCCACCTGGTGGACCGGCTCTTGATGAACACCCGGTTGATCTCCTTCGCGGAGAGCCTCGGGGGGGTCGAGAGCCTGATCACCTTCCCGCAGGTGCAGACCCACGCCGACATCGAGCCGGAGACCCTGGACCGTCTGGGGATCAACCACCTCCTTTTGAGGCTGTCGGTGGGCATCGAAGACAAGGACGACCTGATCGCCGACCTGGCGCAGGCATTCGAAGAAGGAGAACAGGCATGAAGTTCGCGACCGAACTGATCCACGGCAAAAGCCCCATCGACCCGGAGTTCGGCTCCCTGAGCCACCCCATCTACCACAGCTCCACCTTCGCCCAGCGCTCCATGGACGAGTTCGGCCGCTACGACTACGCCCGCTCCGGCAATCCCACCCGGGAGGCGGTCGAGGAAGCGGTGGCGGGGCTCGAAGGCGGCACCACCGGGCTCGCCTTCGCCTCGGGGATGGCGGCCATCGGCTCCACCTTCATGATCTTCTCCCCCGGCGATCACCTGGTGGTCTGCGAGGACGTCTACGGCGGGACCTTCCGGCTCCTCTCCACGGTCATGAAGAACTGGGGGCTGGAGGCCACCTTCGTCGACGCGACCGACACCGCGGCCATCGCCGCCGCCGTCACGCCGCGCACCAAGGCGCTCTACCTGGAGACCCCTTCCAATCCCCTTTTAAAGGTCACCGATCTCAAGGCCGCCGCCGCGCTCGCCAAGGAGAAGGGGCTCTTGACCACCGTCGACAACACCTTCATGACTCCCTACCTGCAGCGCCCGCTGGAGCTTGGCTGCGACATCGTGCTCCATAGCGGCACCAAGTTCTTAAACGGCCACTCCGACGTCATCTGCGGCTTCGCGGTCGCCAGGGATCCCGAGCTCGGCAAGAGGCTCAAGTACGTTCAGAACGCCTTCGGGGCCGTGCTGGGGCCGCAGGACTGCTGGCTGGTCTTGAGGGGTTTGAGGACCTTGAAGGTGAGGATGGAGGAGAGCCAGGCCGGCGCGATCAGGATCGTGGAGTGGCTGAAAAAACAGGAGAAGGTGGTGAAGATCTACTATCCGGGCCTTCCGGAGCACCCGGGTTATGAGGCCCACCGGGCGCAGTCGTCGGGTCCGGGGGCGGTCCTCTCCTTCGAGCTCGACAGCTATGAAACCGCCGCGAAGCTCGTGGCCGGTGTGAAGCTGGCGGCCTTCGCCGTCAGTCTCGGCGGCGTGGAGAGCATCCTCTCCTACCCTGCCAAGATGTCCCATGCCGCCATGCCCCCCGCCGAACGGGAGGCGCGCGGCATCAAGGACACCCTGGTCCGCCTCTCGGTGGGACTGGAGGACCCGGAGGATCTCATCGCCGACCTGGCGGGCGTCCTCGGCGCCTAGCAGCAAAAGGGGTACTGGCCAGTCAAGGTGCCAGTACCCCTTCTCTCGTCCGACCTGTCCGACCTGTCCGACCAGCGACCTTTCAAACAGCTATCCAGTTACCGGTTCCAGCTAAAACTTACCGTCTTCACCCCCGGCACCGCCAGTTTGAGCCTTGCCAGCCCGGCCTCGGTGATACTGCTACCGGAAGTGGTGAGGCCGGTAAGCCGCGGGAAGTCCCGCAGGGCCATAAGCCCCCGGTCGGAGATCGACGTCTGGTACAGGTAGATCCGCTTCAGATTGACCAGCGGCCTGATGGAGGCCAGCGCCTGGTCCGTGAGCCCCGCCCCCGAAAGATAGAGCTCCTCCACCCCGGTCAGCAAGGCCAGCGCGGTGAGATCGGCATCACGGAATCCGTAGAGATAAAGAGCCTGCAGGTCGTCGGGACGCAGCGTCTCCAGTGACGGCAATCCCCCCACCTTTTCGCCGTTGATGTCGAGCCGCACCTCCGCCCCTTCCGGGACCGGCAAAGCCCCCGCGGCGCGTCCCCATTTCTTCCACTTGCTGTAATTTACCGAACCGCGCTCCCTCAGGTAGGCGAGCCCGTCGCCAAGCCCGGCAGGAAAAACCACCGTCTTCCCCGACCACGGACGGGAAGCCCTGGACTGCGGCCCCGGCGCCTTTTCGCCCCCCCGCAGCCGTGCCAGCCTGCGACGCGCCCGGTCGATGTTGAGATCGACCGCGGTCACCAGGTCCGCCAGCAGGCTCTCGCTCACCACTCCCTCATCGAGCCTGAGCTTCAGCCGGACCGCGAGGCTTCCCCGCAGCTCCGCGAGGCGGGCGGTCATCTCGGCAAGCTCGACCCTTTCGGCCGCGATCACCCGATCCAGCCGGCGAAGCTCCTCCAGGGCACCCGGACGCGAACGCCACCACTCCCGCAAGATACCTTCCAAAGTCCGGGTATCCTCCTCGGCATAGGCCCGGTTGGCGCGGGACATCAGCTCGGTCCGCTCCTCCTGGCTGGCTGTCGCGTCGGCCAGGTCGGGGTGCACGGTCTTGGCAACTTCACGGTAGAGGGTCTTGATATCCTTGGCCTCGGAACGCCACCCACGGCAGGCGGCCAACGCCGCGGAATCGAGGTCGTCAGCGCCGTCGGAGCCGTCAAGGGCCAGTTGCGCTATCTCGGCCTCGATCGACTGGAGTTCGGCCAGCCGTTTCCCCAGCGTCCGGTCATAGAAGGACTCGATATCTGCCAGTTCATCCTGTACCTGCTGCAACTCCGCACGGGTTTCCGCGAGACGACGCCGGAGACTGTTCAATTGGGCGACCTTCTGTTCAAGTATGGGGTGCTCGCTCAACTTGTGGCCATAACCGGACATACAGAGTCACATCCTTTTTACCCTGACACAGATCATCCTTCTATTTGGCCCTACGTTACCACGATTGGAGATCATACACAAAGCCTTTGAAGAGCCCATGCCCCTTGCCGCTCACGCAATCTATGTTATCCCTATTAAGTGACGGCCGGCACTTCCCAACCAACGCCAAGCGATGCAAAGGAGAGAGCCATGGATGTCGAAAAGGGAATGACCGCTACCGCTTTCGCCGACCGCTGCCGGGGAGCGATTTGGGGGCAATTCATCGGCGATGTCGCCTGCCGCGCGACGGTCAAGGCGTTCGAAGCACCCGCCCAGCGTGTGAAGGCGGATGTACGCCACCCGGGCGACCTCTCGCCCTACGGGGAAGCAGCGCTGCTGCTGCTCCAGTCGGTCGCCGACCTCGGCTACTTCTCGGCCCCCGATTTCGGCCCCCGTTTCGTGGCCTACTTTTCAGCCGAGGGATACCGCGGCGACCTCGACCTGGCGGCCCGCGGCACGATCAATAACTATCTCACCTTCACGGCCCATCGCCGCAGTTCCTCCTACCACTACCAGGGAGGGGCCGACGACGACGGCCCTTCCACCCTTACCCGGCTCGCTCCCATCGTTGTCAACCGCAGCCTGGAGGGGTCCCTCCTGAAGGTGGTGGAGATAGCCACCCGGGTCTGCCAGGACAACGAGCGCGCGATCACCTATGCCAAGTGTCATGCGCTCATCACGCGCGACCTCCTGAACGGGAAGGAGCTCAGGGAGGCGGTGAAGGGGGGGGCCAAGGCGGTGTCGGGGGAAGGTGCGGCAGGCCGGGAGTTGGCCGCCGCCATCGAAACCGTCTTCTCCAGGCTTGACCGCACGGTGCGGGAGGTGACCGCCGAGTTCGGGGAAGGATCGCCCCTCCGGCAATCCTTCCCGGCCGCGCTCCACTGCGCGCTACGAAACAGGGACGCTTTCAGAAAGGCGATCGAGGAGACGTCCCAGGCGGGCGGCGACGCCACTGCCAGAGGGGCCATGGTCGGGACGTGGCTGGGTACGCTTCTCGGGCTCCAGGGGATACCTGCCGGCTGGGCGGGAATGATTCACGGCAAGGACGAGATCGGAAGCTGCATCGAGAAGGTCATCGCCACCGCGATAAAACCGTAGCACCTGAGGATAGTTAGCCGAACCGGAAGGCCTCCTGCGACTTGGCACTGGACTAGCCGGGAGGCCTCTCTCATAGCATTTCAGGGACAGTATTAATTCAATCGATTTTTTTAAAATAATTATATTGACAATGACTGGACAACACTGGTAGAGTGCACCATCCGTGGATTTACCCGGGATCAACCTCAAAGAAGTAAAATGGGAGAAGTAAGTAAATGGTAAACGGAACTGTGAAATGGTTTAACGACAGCAAAGGGTTTGGCTTCATCGAGCAGGAGAATGGCGAGGACGTTTTCGTGCACTTCTCCGCTATCATGGGCGAAGGCTTCAAATCCCTCACCGAAGGCGACAGCGTAACGTTCGAAATCGTGAAAGGCCCGAAAGGCCTTCAGGCTGCTAACGTCTCCAGGGTCTAATCCACACTCCACATAGCGTAGAACATTACCGAGAAGCCCCGGATATTTCCGGGGCTTTTCTTGTTTCAGCCTCCCGTTCATACCTTTAAAACCAAATCCCCCTTATTCTCGGGGGGACTTACCACGGCGTCCCCCCTTTGAAAAGGTTCTCGAAGAATTCCGGGGAAGACGATCGGCGCAAGGTCCCCCCTTGATAAAGGGGGGACAGGGGGGATTTTGTATCCTACCCCGCCAATGCAGGCCCGCTCAGATGTTTCAGCGCGCTCTCGACCGTCTCTCCCCCAACCGTCAGATAAAGATTTCCCTCGGTCACCGTCAGCGACCAATCGATAACCCTCTGCAGCCCGGCAGCCAGTCCCTTCAGGAAAGCATAATCGAGCGCCACCACGGTAAGGTTTCCGCACCCGGCGAGCTTGGCGAGGTGCTGATCGAGCCACCGGCTCAAGTTAGGACCGAAGGCAAAAAGGACCGCCCGCTCCACGTGCCGGCACGATTTGGCAAGCCGCTCCGGATCGGGCATCCCCACCTCGACCCACAGCCGCACGCGCCCGTCCGGTTCCTTGCTCCAGATGTCGGGTTCGTCGCCGGAGCCGACCCCCTTGGCGAAGCTCGCCCCTTCCTCGTAGGTGAGGCAGTACGCCAAGAGCCTCGCCAGCAAACGCTCCTCGGTCTCTGAGGGATGCCTGGCCGCCGTGGTCTGCAGCTGTTCGTAGACCTGGCGATCCAAATCGGAGACGTTCACCGAAGCCCGGTAGATGGTAGATGGAAGTGCCACGCTTACTCCTCGCTTTCGTTATCCCAGGGGCGGAAATCGGCGAACCACCCGGGCCAGTCGAAATTGTCAAAATCAATCATCAGGGCCAGCGGTATGAAGGTATCCAATTCCTGCACCCGCTTCCCGACCAGTTCCCGGGTCAGCTGCCGGAAAAGGGCGACCTCCTGGCGGAAGATGGCGTCGAACGGAGCGGATATCCCCGGCAGCGTGAGCGGATCGGACTCCGTGAAGTTCATGGT
The DNA here is from genome assembly GCF_054784495.1 of Geomonas sp. Red276. NCBI lineage: Bacteria > Pseudomonadati > Thermodesulfobacteriota > Desulfuromonadia > Geobacterales > Geobacteraceae > Geomonas > Geomonas sp. Red276. The sequence continues at coordinate 82,485 of NZ_BLXW01000004.1, read as the reverse complement.
GCACCACTCGTCGTGCATCACCTCGCCGCTCGTATCGACGAACGGGATCCCGTGCAGCCGGCAGGTCATCGGACGGTGATCGTAGACCAGGCAGCGGCCGTCGCCGTCCAGCAGGACACAGGGAGTCTCGTCCTCGTCGGGCATCAGCGCCTCCCAATCCTCGTCCGGGCGATGATTGAGAACGAAGGGGTGGGCAAGTTCCGGCCCCTCATCCCGCATCAAACCGAGGCGCCCCTCGCACTTGGCGAGCACCCGCTCCTTCACCTCCGGGGAGAGCGCGTCGAACCCCCTCTTGAGGAAAAGGGCGTCCAGGAGGGTAATGTCGAAGAGACCCCGGCAGCAGGAAGAACAACCGGTCCCGCAGGCGATCTTCTCCGGGTAGCGCTCCATGCAGCGGGCGAACCAGTCGTCGATGAGGCTCAGCAGCTTCTTATATTCGGTGAGAATGTTTTCCATTTCTCCAGCTCACTTTTACTCGGCTCCCCTCCCCCCCCCTGGGGGAGAGGTTGCCCGAAGGGCGGGTGAGGGTGCTTTGCCCCAGCCTGAAAAACAGGAAAGGCGGCAATGATGTTGCCGCCTTTCCTTACCTTACCTTGCTCGCCGACTCTAGGCCAGGATCTCCGACTTGGTGAAGATCGCCTTGAGCCAGTACCCTTCCTTCTCGATGTTCTCGCGGCCCCCCTCTTCGCGGTCGACCAGGGTCACCACGCCGAGCACCTTGAGCCCTTCCTCCTCGGCCCTCTTGATGGCCTTCATGGAGGAGCCGCCGCTGGTCACCACGTCCTCGACGATGACCACCCGGGACCCGGGCTTGAAGTTCTTCCTCCCCTCCAGCCAGGCGCCGGTACCGTGGCCTTTGGGCTCCTTGCGGATGATGAAGGCCGGTACCGGCTTGCCTTCCAGGAAGCTCACCACCGAGGTAGCGGTGGCGATCGGGTCGGCGCCCAGGGTGAGCCCCCCTACCCCTTCGAGGCCTTCCACGTCCTTGACGGCTTCGTAGAAGAGCTTGCCGGTCAGGTAGCCCCCTTCCGGGTGGAGAGTGGTCTGTTTCCCGTCGAAATAGAAATCGCTCTGACGGCCGGAGGCCAGGGTGACGTTGCGCTTCTCGTACGAGAGTTCGATGATGATCTTCTTCAGCCTTTCCTTCTCGGTCATTTCTTCTCAATCTCCTTTTCGAATAGCCCCATCTGCGAGTCATCATCCATTTCCAGACGCGGGAATTTAACCGGGTACCCCCCGGTAAAGCAGGCGTTGCAGTAGCCGCCGTTATCGGCCCCCACCGATTTCATGAGCCCTTCTTCGGAGAGGTAGCCAAGCGAATCGGCGGTGATGTAGCGGCGGATCTCGTCGATGGAGTGGGAGGAAGAGATCAGCTCCTTGCGGTTGGGGGTATCGATCCCGTAGTAGCAGGGGTAGCTGGTGGGGGGCGAGGAGATCCTCACGTGCACCTCGGAGGCGCCGGCGTTACGCACCATCTTGACGATCTTCCTCGAGGTGGTGCCGCGCACGATGGAGTCGTCGATGACCACCACGCGTTTTCCCTTGAGGACCTCGCGGACCGGGTTCAGCTTGATCTTCACGCCGAAGTGGCGGATCGCCTGCTGCGGCTCGATGAAGGTACGCCCCACGTAGTGGTTGCGGATGAGCCCAAGCTCGAAGGGAAGACCCGATTCCTCGGCGTAGCCGAGTGCTGCCGGCACGCCGGAATCCGGGATCGGAATGACGATGTCGGCGTCGACCTTGTGCTCGCGGGCGAGCTGCCTCCCCTGCTCCTTCCTGACCTGGTAGACGTTGCGGCCGAAGACGTGGGAGTCGGGGCGGGCGAAGTAGACGAACTCGAAGATGCAGGGGCTGGGGGCGGCCTTCTTGAGCGGGAAAAACGAGTTCATCCCGTTCTTGTCGATGACGATCACCTCCCCCGGCTCCACCTCGCGGATGAATTCCGCGTCGATGAGATCCAGCGCACAGCTCTCGGAGGCGATCACGTAACCGCCCCCCAGCCGGCCGAGGCAGAGGGGACGGAAGCCGTTGGGGTCGCGCACCGCGATCATCCTGGTCTCGGTCAGGAAGAGGAGGCAGTAGGCGCCGAGGATCCGGTTCAGGGCGTCGGTGAGGCGGTCGAGAAGCGAGTTGGCCTTGGAGGTGGCCAAAAGGTGAACGATGATCTCGGTGTCCATGGTGGTCTGGAAGATGGACCCGTATGCCTCGAGCTCGTCCTTGATGATCTGGGCGTTGACGATGTTGCCGTTGTGGGCCACGGCGATGGAGCCGCGGGAATAGTCGACCATGATCGGCTGCACGTTCTTGATCACCGAGGAACCGGTGGTCGAGTAGCGGACGTGGCCGATGGCGGATTTGCCGGGGAGGGATTTGAAGATTTCCTGGTTGCCGAAGACGTCGGCCACCAGGCCCATGCTCTTGTGGGCATGGAGGGCGGCGCCGTCCGAGGAGACTATCCCGCAGCTCTCCTGCCCGCGGTGCTGCAGGGCGTAGAGTCCGAGATAGGTAAGGTTCGACGCCTCCGGGTGGTTGAATACACCGAAAATGCCGCACTCTTCTTCAGGCCTCAACAACTTCATCTCTTCCACATGCTCTCCTTATTAAGATCGGATACTGCCTACGTGCCGCTGATTTAACCTGCGAAGCGAAAGCTACGCCGTATGTCGTCCCAGACCCGCAGCCGAGTGCCTGGACGAAAGGTATCGTCTGGTACCGGTGTGACGGCAGCCTACAGGTTCTGCCTCACGTACTGGGCAGCGTTCCTGAAGAAGATCAGCCCGTCCCCTTCTTCGGGGAGGTCCTCGCGGGTCCAGCGCGGGTGCTGGGTGCGATGGACGAAGGCCTCCGGATGGGGCATAAGGCCCATGAGCCTGCCGGTCTCGTCGCAGACACCGGCGATGGCGTTGAGGGAGCCGTTGGGGTTCTCCGGGAACTCCATGGTGGGAGCCTGGTAATTCTTGTCGGAGTACTTCAGGCAGGAGAGGTGCTTCCCTTCGATGGCGTCCAGGGTCTCCTGGCAGTCAACGAGGAATTTCCCTTCGCCGTGACGGATCGGAAGGTAGACGCCACCTTCGACCCCCTTGGTGTAAAGCGACGGCGAGGCGGGATCGACCTTGAGGTAGCACCAGCGGTCCTGGAAGCGGCCGTTGGCGTTGTAGGTAAGGGTGGCGGTCTGCTTCAGGTAATCGCTGCCGAGCGCCGGGAGCATCCCCATCTTGACCATGAGCTGGAAACCGTTGCAGACCCCGAGGATCAGCTTGCCGTCGCCGATGAAGCGCAAAAGCTGCTCGACGAGGCGCTCGCCGCTGCCGTCCACCGCCGCGTAGCGGAGGCGGTTGGCCTGGGCCTTGGCGCTCCCCAAGTCGTCGCCGTCCAAAAAGCCGCCGGTGAGGTTCAGGAAGTGGTAGTCGTCGAGGGTGACTTCGCCCGACATGAGTTCGGAGATGTGGGCGATGCGGGCCTCGTCGAAGCCCCCAAGCTTACAGGCGTGGGCGGCTTCCATCTCACAGTTGGTGCCGTTGCCCGTTATGACCAGAGCTTTAGCCTTTGTCATCTAGTAGTCCTCTGTATGTGCGGAACGCGCAGAACGTCCCATTATGGCATAATCGAAATATTTTTGTCACTCGGGGAAACAATTCCAAAGAGTTAACGAATTCTGTCCAACCTCTGTTACAAAAGCTCCCCTCGCCCCTTCAGGGGAGAGGGGCGGGGGTGAGGGAGGTTGTTACAGTCTACCCACACCCGGCCTTCGGCCACCCTCTCCCGGAGGGAGAGGGCACCACTTAAATCCTTATACCCTCGCCCTCCGGGAGAGGGGCAGGGGTGAGGGAGGGATGGCTCCAGTTACAGTTCGCGAAGCGGGGCCTGCCAGGCTTCTTTGAGCTTGGCGAGATCGGATTTGACCACCTGCTTGCCGTCCACGCCGGTAATGGCGAGGAGCTGGTCGTTGGTGACCACCCCGATCCGGGCGCAGACCGAGCCGGCCATGGCCTGCTCGAAGGCGTCGGCGTTCTCCGGCTGCACGGTCACGAGGAGCCGGGAAGCCGATTCCGAGAAGAGAAGCGCGGCATCGGAGAGCTTCCCGCCGTCCTTGACGGGAACCTTGGAGAGCTCCACCGACATCCCGAAGCCGCCGGCGAAGGCCGCCTCGGCAGCGGCGACCGCGAGGCCGCCGTCGGAGAGGTCGTGGCAGGAGGCAACGAGGCCGTTGTTGAGTGCCCCGTGGTAGGCCTTGTAGGTGGCGAGCGCCGCCTGGGCGTCTACCTTCGGCACGTTGTTCCCGACGTACCCCTTGGCGGCCAGGTATTCCGAGCCGCCCAGCTCGTCGGCGGTGGCACCGAGAAGGTACACGAGGTCGCCCGGACGCTTGACGTCCATGGTGACCGCCTTGCGGGCATCCTCCATCTTCCCGATGACCGAGAAGAGGAGCGTCGGCGGGATGGAGATCTTGGTGGTCCCGTCGTAGAAGTCGTTCTTCATGGAGTCCTTGCCGGAGATGAGCGGCATGGAGAAGGCGGTGCAGTAGTCGTAGAGCGCCTTGTTGGCGCGGACCAGCTGGGCCATCTTGTAGGGCCCGTCCGGAGTTCGGTCGGAAAGGACCGGGTCGCACCAGCAGAAGTTATCGAGGCCGGCAACGAGATCGGGCGAGCCGCCGACGGCGATGTAGTTACGGAAACCTTCGTCGATGGCGTTGGCCGCCATGTGGTAGGCATCGATGTCGCTGTAGCGCGGCGAGATGCCGTGGCCGACGACCACCCCCTCGAAGGAGTCGAGGATAGGACGGACCACCGCCGCATCGGAGGGGCCGTCGTTGTCGGCGCCGGTGAACGGCTTCACGACGCTGCCCCCCTGGACCTCGTGGTCGTAGCGGCGCACCACGCTCTCCTTGGAGCAGATGTTCAAAGAGGAGAGAAGCCCAAGGAGATCACCGGTGTAGTCGGCGGCCGGAGCGATCTGCGGCTCGGGGTTGACCGGCGGCTCCCACTTGGCCGGGATCTGCATGGGGGGAAGCCCCGCGTGCATGAAGGAGAGCGGCAGATAGGCGACGGTCTTCTCGCCGTACATCATGTGGAAGACGCCGGAGTCGGTGAAGGTCCCGAGCACGGTGGCCTCCACGCCGAAGCGCTTGGCCATCTCCATGAAGGCGTCGAGGGACTCGGGGGGAACCGCCAGGCTCATCCTCTCCTGCGCCTCGGAGATCAGGATCTCCCAGGGAGCGAGCCCCGGGTACTTGAGCGGAGCCTTGGCGAGGTCGAGCTGGCAGCCGCCGCACTCTTCCGACATCTCGCCGATCGAGGAGGAGAGCCCCCCTGCCCCGTTGTCGGTGATGAAGCGGTAGAGCTTCTTGTCGCGGGCGCGGATCAGGAAGTCGAACATCCGCTTCTGGGTGATCGGGTCGCCGATCTGGACCGCGGAGACCGGGGAATTCTCGTTCAGCTCTTCCGAGGAGAAGGTCGCGCCGTGGATGCCGTCCTTGCCGATCCGGCCGCCGGCCATCACGATCAGGTCGCCCGGGACGATCTTCTTCTGGTGGGCAGGCTCGCCCTGGATCTTGGCCGGCATGATCCCGGCGGTGCCGCAGAAGACCAAAGGCTTCCCGGCGAAGCGGTCGTCGAAGACCAGCGAGCCGTTCACGGTCGGGATCCCGCTTTTGTTGCCGCCGTGCTCGACACCTTCGACGACACCTTCATAGATGCGGCGGGGATGCAGCAGGCGCTTGGGGAGCTCCTTCGAGTAGAAGGGATCGGCGAAGCAGAAGACGTCGGTGTTGAAGATGAGCTTCGCGCCCATACCGGTGCCGAACGGGTCGCGGTTGACGCCGACGATGCCGGTCAGCGCCCCGCCGTAGGGATCGAGGGCGGAGGGGGAGTTGTGGGTCTCCACCTTGAAGACCAGCGACCAGTCGTCGTTGAACTTGATGACCCCTGCGTTGTCCTTGAATACGGAGAGGCAGTAGTCGCGGTCGCCCTGGGCGGCCCGCACGTCGGCGGTGGTCCGCTGGATGTAGCTCTTGAAGAGCGACTTGATCTTTTCGGAGTTCCCCTCGTTGTCCTCGTAGGATACGTCGGCGGAGAAGATCTTGTGCTTGCAGTGCTCCGACCAGGTCTGGGCGAGCGCCTCGAGCTCCACGTCGGTCGGGGACGCGCCCAACCCCACTTCGGCGCGCTTCTTCTGCACCTCGGGATCGCGGTAGTGGGCCTGGATGATCTTCATCTCGTCGAGGGTCAGGGCAAGCACACCGTCGCGGCTGATCCGCATCAGCTCCTCGTCGCTCACCTCCAGGTCGACGGTGTTGACCTCGGCCTTGGCCACCCCCTGCACCTTCGGGACGTAAGGCGCCACCCCGCCCTGCCTGGCGAAGGTGGCGGCGTCCAGGATCTGGTAGCGCTGGATCAGCGTGTTGCAGAGAAGGCCGGTGGCGATTCTTTCGGCATCGGCGGCGGAAAGGGCGCCGGAGATCAGGTACTGCACCGAGGAGTAGACCGCCTCCCCTTCGGCCAGAGGCTGGCCGAGCAGGTAGCCGATCGCCTCGCCGGCGGTACGGCCGACGTTGTCGGTGACGCCGGGGCGAAAGCCTACTTCGATCAGGAAGTCGAACCCGGCAGCGGCGGCCTTGTCGACGTGGTACTCCTGGATGACCGGATCGCAGAAGGGACCGGCAGCCACCTTGTCGAGATCCTCGGCGCTGAGCGCCGCGTCGACCGTGTAGACGTCGATGGTGCGGACCGAGGCGACCTCCAGGTGGAGGAAGTGCTCGATCTCGCGCTTGATCCGCTCACCGCGCGGGTCGCGGACCTGGTCCTTGAGGGTAATTTCTATCCTATGGGGCATTGGTTGCGTCCTTTTCCATGAAAACCGTCCTGGTGGGGTACGGTATGTTGATGCCGTACTCGCGGAAGGCGGCCGCTACGGCTAGCACCACGCTGTCGGTGGCGACGGCGAGCGACCGGGAACCGGAGACCCAGAAGCCCAGGGAGAGGTGAACGACACCGTCCCCGAAACCGGTGCAAAGCGCCTTGGGGGCGGGGTCCTTGAGTACGTCGGCCACCCTGGAGGCGGCCTCTTCCATCACCTTCCTCGCCTTCTCCAGATCGCTCCCGACGGTCACCCCGAGGCTCACCGAGCCGGTGGCCCGCAGATCGGGGAAGTCCATGTTGATCACCGTGGAGTTGCAGAGCTCGGAGTTCGGGATGATCAGGAAGGTGTTGTTGACCGCCTTGATCCTGGTGCTCCGAAGCCCGATGTCGACCACGTCCCCCTGCTGGTTGCCGAGCTGGATGCGGTCGCCGATCCGAAACGGCATGTCGATCATCAGCGTGAAGCCGGAGATCATGTTGGCCAGGGTGTCCTTGGCGGCCAGGCCGATGGCCAGGGAGCCGACACCCAGGGCGGTGACCAGCGACAGGATGTCGTAGTTGAAGTGCTTAAGGGTGATGATGAGGGCGGTGCCGACCAGGAAGATGCTGAAGAGCTTCTGCACGAGCGGGATCAGCTGGCGGCTCATGTCCGGCCCGAGCTTGTCCCCGTAGCGCTTGAGCATCTCGTCCATCACGCGATAGACGATGTTGGCGACGATGACGATGTTGATGACGAAGACAACCCCGGCGGCGATGCCGGTGAGCCGCTCCGGAAGCGGAAGCCTCTTGATGACCAGGTGGAGGCCGGCGAAGTTCAAAAGGAGGGCCGCCGGAGAGGAGATCCTCTCCAGCGTGGTCTCGACCAGGTCGTGTCTGGTCAGCCGGGTGTAGTGCGCACCTATCCTGACCAAAAGTCTCCGCAAAAGGCGGGAGAGCAGGTAGAAGACGGCCAGGATGGCCGCCGAGATCAGCGTCTGCTTAGCCCAGAAGAGGAAGAAGATGTCCCCCTCGTCGGGCGCGAAGAAGGAGAGGATGTTATCCACCAAAGACCCTCGTGAAGATGGTGTCGACGTTTTTCATGTGGTAGCCGAGGTCGAAGGCCTCCTTGATCTCGTCGGCGGCCAGGAACCCGGTCACCTCGGCATCGTTTAAAAGCTCGGTCTGGAAATCCTTCCCTTGCTCCCAGACCTTCATGGCGTTTCTCTGCACGAGGGCGTAGGCCTTCTCGCGGGAGGCCCCGGCCTCGGCGAGCTTCAAGAGCACGCGCTGGGAGAAGATCAGGCCGCGCATCTGGTTCAGGTTTCTCATCATGTTTTCCGGGTAGACCACCAGGTTCTCGATCAGGCCGATGGCGCGGTTGAGCATGAAGTCCATCAGGATGGTGGCGTCCGGGCCGATCACCCGCTCCACAGAGGAGTGGGAGATGTCGCGCTCGTGCCAAAGGGCCACGTTCTCCATGGCGGAGACCGCGTAGCCGCGGATCAGGCGGGCCAGGCCGGTCAGGTTCTCGGAGAGGACCGGGTTGCGCTTGTGCGGCATGGCGGAGGAACCCTTCTGCCCCTTGCTGAAGTACTCCTCGGCCTCCAGCACCTCGGTCCTCTGCAGGTGGCGGATCTCGACGGCGAACTTCTCGATGGAGGAGGCGACGATGGCGAGGGTGGTGAAGTACTCGGCGTGACGGTCGCGCTGGAGGACCTGGGTGGAGCAGGGAGCGGGCTTGAGGCCGGCCTTTCTGCAGACGTACTCCTCGACCTTGGGGTCGATGTTGGCGAAGGTACCGACCGCACCGGAGAGCTTGCCGTAGGCGATGGTCTCGTTGGCGGCCTGCATCCTCTTCAGGTTACGGGCCATCTCGTCGTACCAGAGCGCCATCTTAAGGCCGAAGGTGACCGGCTCGGCGTGGATGCCGTGGGAGCGCCCCATCATCGGGGTCATCTTGTGCTCGAAGGCCCGCTTCTTGATGACCACCATGAGCTTCTTGATGTCCTCGATGATCAGCTCGCCCGCCTCCTTGAGGAGCATGGCGAAGGAGGTGTCGAGGATGTCCGAGGAGGTGAGCCCCAGGTGGACGAAGCGGGAGTCGTCGCCGATGTAGTCGGCCACCGAGGTCAAGAAGGCGATCACGTCATGCTTGACGGTGCGCTCGATCTCGTCGATGCGCTCGACGTCGAAGCTTGCCTTGGCGCGGATGCGGTCCACCGCGTCCTTGGGGATCCTCCCCATCTCGGCGTGGGCCTCGCAGGCTAATATCTCGATCTCAAGCCACTTGCTGTAGCGGTTTTCCGGCTCCCAGATGCGGGCCATTTCGGCTCGGCTGTAACGTTCGATCAACTTGATTTCCCCCTTCTGTGTGTTTGCTAAAAAGAAAATCCCCCTAGATCCGGCATCGGAGACGCCGGGCTTGAAGGATCGATGGTTGGTTGGTTACTGGATGGCGAGCATGCCGCTCGCCTGGTACTGGTTACCGACGAAAACCTGCGGAGCGCAGACGTTCTGGCGGTCCAAGAGTCCCCGCGCCGAGGCGAGCGCCAGCGCCGGGTCGTTGTTCACTTCCGAAAGATGGCTGAGAAAGACCCCCTCGAGCCCCGGGTGCAGGAGCTCGGCCAAGAGGTTCGCCCCCTGTTCGTTGGAGAGATGGCCGTGACGGGAACGGATCCGCTGCTTGAGATGCCAGGGATACGGCCCCTCCTGCAGCATCCGCTCGTCGTGGTTGAACTCCAGGACCAGCGCGCGGCATCCTTTGAGCTTCTCTTCGACCAGCCGGGTGGCCACCCCGAGATCGGTGGCGAAACCGAAGGTGCCGAGACTCCCCTCGATACGGTAGCCGACCGGGTCGCAGGCGTCATGGGTGATCGGGAAGGGATCGATGCCAAGCCCCTTGAACTCGAAGGAGATGCCGGGCTCGAACTCGATCTGCTGCGCCTTGCCGATGCAGGAGCGCGACGCCTCCAGGGTCTTGCCGGCGCCCAGGATCGGGATCTTCAGCTTTCTGGCCACCGTCCCCACCCCGCGGACGTGGTCTGTGTGCTCGTGGGTGACCAGGATGCCGTCGAGGGTCTCGGGGGCCACGCCGAGGCTCGAAAGCCTGACCAGCGTCTCGCGGCAGGAGAGACCGGCGTCGATCAGCAGCCGGCAAGAATCGGATTCCAGGTACAGGGAGTTCCCCTTGCTGCCGCTCGCCAGCAGGCTGACCTTCACGCATCCCTCCAACATGCCCGTTGACCGGGGCGGGCGCCCTGAAAAAATCGGGGTGAAAAACCTATTTTTTATACAGGAAACGGTTGCCTGATTCAAGGCCTACTTGCTGAGGGCAGGCTAATGGAGAAGCGTCGCGTAGCGGGGAGGTTCCTGGGCAAGCCCGGTGGTAACCGGGAGCAGGATATGGAAGGTGGAGCCGGGGAAGTTCTCGGGGTCGTAGCCGGTGGATTCCACCCAGATCTCGCCGCCGTGCATGTCCACCACCCCTTTGGCGATGGAAAGGCCGAGCCCCGCCCCCTTGGCCTTGAAGGCGACTTTCCCGCTGGAGTGCTCCTGGATGTTGCCGACCTCGTAGAACTTCTCGAAGATGCGGACCTGGTCCTCGCGGTCGATCCCGATACCGGTGTCGGTGACGGTGATCTCCAGGAAAAGATGGTGCTCGCGCGGCGGCGCCAGCGGGTCGCTCCCCGGGGAGGACCTAAGCAGGTACTTCGCCGAGGTGGAGACCGTGATGCGGCCGCCGTCGGGGGTGAACTTGATGGCGTTGCCGAGGATGTTGGACAGAAGCTGCATGAGCCGCAGGGCGTCCCCGCGGATGCTCGGGATCGATTCGTCGAGCCTGAGCACCACCTCCTGCTTGCGCATGGAGAAGAAGAAGCGGAGCTCGTTGACCGAGGACTCGATCAGCCGGTTCAGCTGGACCTCCTCCATCTTGAGCTGGAGCCTCTTCTCGTCGATCATCGAGACGTCCACCATGTCCTTGATGATGTTGTCCAGGCGGGAGGCGGCGTTGGCGATGTTGGCCACCATCTCGAGGACGGTCTTGTCGACCGACTCGGCGAGGTCGGTGGTGATCAGCTCGGAATACCCCATGATGACGGTGAGCGGGGTCTTCAGCTCGTGGGAGGCGAGTCCCAGGAAGGAATCCTTCATCCGGTTAAGCCTGGCGAGGTCGGCGGAGCTCTTCTCGAGGTTGGCGATGATCTCGCGCTCGCGGGTTACGTCGCGGAAGATGGCCTGCACCAGGGTCTCGTTGCCGCTTTTCACGCTGGATGCGTGCAAAAGCGCCACCACCGCCCCACCCTCCTTGCGGCAAAGCTGCATCTCGTCGGCCACGTGGTTTCCGGCCGCCGCCTCCCGGAACATCCGCTGGACCTTGGGGATGTTGGCGATGTTCAGGAGAAGGAGCAGCTTGGTAAGGGGGAGCCCGACGATCTCCTTCGCCTCGTAGCCGAAGAAATCCTCCGCCATCTTGTTGACCATGCGGATGGACTCGTCGGCATCGATGACCACGATGGCGTCGCTTGCGTCCTCCATGAGCGACTTGTAGAGCTCCTCGGAGCGCTCAAGCTCGGCACTGAGGCTTTCCAGCTTCTGGTAAGAGGCCTGCAGCTCCTCGAAGGTCCGCTCCATCTCCTGGTAGCTCTTGTTGAGCTCGGCGTCGCGGGCCTTGAGGGATTCGGACATGATGTTGATGCTTTTGCCGAGCTCGGCAAACTCGAAGGCCCCCACCTCGGTGATCTTGGTATCGAAGGAGCCCTGGGAGATCTGCTTCACCCCCTTGAGGAGGATGGAGATGGGATGGGTGACCGCCCTCTTCACGAAGATCATCACGAAGCTAAAGGAGGCCAGCAGGGCGAGCGCCAGGAGGTAGAGGGTCTTGTACACCATCCCCCTGATCCGCTCGAAGACGACGTCTTCGCTGAAGCCGACATGGACCCGGGCGATGGCCTTGCCGTAGGGGGACTTCACCGGCAGCGAGCTGTCGTAGAAGACCTCCTTCCTCCCGTCCAACGGCACCGGGATCTGTTCGACCACGGCGTCGCTCGGGGAGGCGGAAGCGTTTTCAGGGAGCCAGGGGCGCTTGGGGAAGGAGAAAAACGGCCGGCTGCTGGCGAAGATGACGTTGCCGTTTAGGTCGGTGACCAGGCTGTAGGCGATGTCAGGATTACCCTCGATGATCTCCCGGCACTTCTCCGAAAGACCGCTCATATCCTTCAGCTCAAGCCCCAGGTTCAGCACCTTCTCGATGTTGGAGGCAAGGGTGCCGGCCAGGCTCTGGGACCGAAGGTTCAGGTTCTGGATCTGGTCCTTTCGCAGGGCCATGATGTCCATGCCGGAGCTGGCAAATATGGTGAGAAAGAGAATCAGGAAGGAGAAGAGGAAGATTCTTTTTTCGAGGGTCATGTTCATCAAGAAAGCGGTTCCAATCCTCGACGGTTAAAAGAGATAGAGACAGCGCCCCTAGAGCATAGAGAGTAATCCCCGAAAAGTCAATTATTATCGGGTGTTTATTGTAAACGACACGCGAGCCGGAAGTTCCCCAGGCAGTGACCGAATCGGGACGTTAAGCAGCGGTATCGGGGGATTTTGAGAATTCTTGAATAAAAACTTGACTGCCACGGGGCCGATTAGTTACTATCGCCCCCTGGGTAGGAATAATCTAATTAATCAGGAGGAGTGCTTATGGCTTTGAGAGTTGCAATCAACGGCTTCGGCAGGATCGGACGTTGCGTCCTGAGAGCGGCTATACAGGAATCGGGTATCGAATTCGTGGCGATCAACGACCTCACCGATGCCAAGACCCTCGCCCACCTTCTCAAGTACGACTCCGTCCATGGCACCTTCCCCGGTGAAGTGGTGGCCAAGGACGACCAGATCATCGTCGACGGCAAGGCCATCAAGATCCTGGCCGTGAGAAACCCCGCCGAGCTCCCCTGGAAAGACATGAAGGTCGACGTGGTGCTCGAGTCCACCGGCCTCTTCACCGCCCGCGACAAGGCCGCCATGCACCTGACCGCCGGCGCCAAGAAGGTCATTATCTCCGCCCCCGCCACCGATCCGGACCTGACCGTGGTGCTCGGCGTGAACGATAAGGACTACGACAAGGAGAAGCACCACATCATCTCCAACGCGTCCTGCACCACCAACTGCCTCGCTCCGGTCGCCAAGGTCCTCCAGGACAACTTCGGCATCGAGAAAGGCCTGGTCACCACCGTCCACTCCTACACCAACGATCAGAACATCCTCGACCTGCCGCACAAGGACCTCCGCCGCGCCCGCGCCGCCGCCCTCTCCATGATCCCGACCACCACCGGCGCCGCCAAGGCGGTCTCCCTGGTGCTGCCGGCCCTCAAAGGAAAGCTGGACGGCATGGCCATCCGCGTCCCGACCCCGAACGTCTCGGTGGTCGACCTCGTCTGCACCCTCTCCAAGGAGACCACCGCCGAAGAGGTCAACGCCAAGCTCAAGGAAGCAGCCGAAGGGCCGCTCAAAGGGATCCTCGGCTTCTGCACCGAGCCCCTGGTCTCCATCGACTTCAACGGCTGCCGGCTCTCCTCCATCGTCGACGCCCCCTCCACCAAGCTGATCGGCGGCAACATGGTGAAGGTCATCTCCTGGTACGACAACGAAGCAGGCTTCTCCAACCGTGTGGTCGGCCTCATCAAGATGCTCTTCTAAAATTAGCTGTCCCGGAAAACACGAAGGGGGGAGATTACTCCCCCCTTTTTTTCCGTTCAAGAATCTGCAACTCAAGGAGGAATCACCATGACGATTCGTTACATCGACGAGATCGCCAATCTCGAGGGGAAAAAGATCTTCATGCGGGTGGACTTCAACGTGCCGCTCGATGAGCACCAGAACATCACCGAAGACACCAGGATCCGCGCCGTCCTGCCGACCATCAACTACGCGCTGGACCAAAAGGCCAAGATCGTCCTCGCCTCCCACCTCGGCCGCCCCAAAGGGGAGCGCAAGGAGAAGTACTCGATGGCCCCGGCCGCCAAACGCCTCTCCCGCCTGCTCGGCAAAGAGGTGAAGCTCGCCCCCGACTGCATCGGGGCCGAGACCAAGGCGATGATCGACGCCATGCAGCCGGGTGACGTGGTCATGCTCGAGAACGTCCGCTTCTACCAGGGCGAGGAGAAAAACGACCCGAACTTCGCCAAGGACCTGGTGAACGGCTGCGAGATCTACGTGAACGACGCCTTCGCCGTCTCCCACCGCGCCCACGCCTCGGTGCACGCCATCACCGATTTCTTCCCGGTGGTGGCCGCCGGTTTCCTGATGAAGAACGAGATGAACTACTTCGACAAGGCGATGCAGAACCCGATCCGCCCGCTGGTCGCCATCCTCGGGGGCGCCAAGGTCTCCGGCAAGATCGAGGTGCTGGAAAACCTCTGCGACAAGGTCGACAAGATCATCATCGGCGGCGGCATGGCCTTCACCTTCCTGAAAGGGATGGGGTACAACGTCGGCAAGTCGCTCGTCGAAGAGGACCTGATCGAGACCGCCATGAAGACCTACCAGAAGGCCCGTGAGAAAGGGGTCAAGTTCTACCTTCCGGTCGACTGCGTGGTGGCCGACCAGTTCAACGCTGCCGCCGAGAACAAGGTGACCCCGATCCAGGAGATCCCGGAAGGATGGATGGCGCTCGACATCGGTCCCGCCACCGTCACCCTCTTCTCCGAGGCGCTGCAAAACGCCAAGACCATCGTCTGGAACGGCCCGATGGGGGTCTTCGAGATGGACGCCTTCTCCCGCGGCACCTTCGCCATGGTGAGCGCGGTGGCCAACTCCTACGCCCTCACCATCGTGGGGGGCGGCGACACCGACGTGGCCGTCCACCGTGCCGGCGAGTACGCGAAGATCAGCTACATCTCCACCGGCGGCGGCGCCTTCCTCGAGCTTCTGGAAGGAAAGATCCTCCCCGGTATCCAGGCCCTCGACGAGAAGGGACGCAAGTAACCAAGCCGGCCCAACGTTCCCCCCTTTGCGAAGGGGGGACAGGGGGGATTTCTCGCCTCGTCTTGCTTTAACGGCATCCCTCGTGGCAGCTTCCCCCACCCTAAGCCCCCTAGTGGGAACATTCCGTACCCTCCCTTCAGGTGGAAGCGGAAGTTTTCAGGTACCCTCCCATTCAAGGTGAGGGACAGGGTGTTGGATGGGGCGCCTTTACTACCTAGTTCGAATGTAATGATCTCTACCTGGAGGTTGGATATGCGCAAGCCGGTCATCGCTGGCAACTGGAAGCTTTTCAAGACCAAGAACGAGGCGCTGGCCCTCATCGAGGAGCTCGCCCCGCAAGTCAAAGACGTCAACAACGTGGAAATCATCGTGGCCCCGGTATTCACCGTGCTCCCCTCGCTGGTTCCCGCCACCGCCGGCACCAACATCAGCCTGGCCGCCCAGGACGTCTTCTGGGAAGAGGAAGGCGCCTTCACCGGTGAGGTTTCCTCCCGCATGCTCCTCGATGCCGGGGCAAGCCACGTGATCATCGGCCACTCGGAGCGCAGGCAGTACTTCGGCGAGACTGAGGCCACCGTCAACAAGAAGGTGAAGGCCGCCCTCAAGGGTGCCCTGGTCCCCATCATGTGCATCGGGGAAACCCTCGAAGCCCGCGAGGCGGGCGACACCTTCAAGGTGCTCGAGACCCAGCTCAAGGGTGGACTGGAAGGACTGACCGTCAGCCAGTTCGCCCCGGTCGTCATCGCCTACGAGCCGGTCTGGGCGATCGGCACCGGCAAGACCGCCACCGACGAGCAGGCCCAGGAAGCCCACGCCTTCATCCGCGGCGTGCTGGCCTCTCTCTACGGGAAGGAAACCGCCGACAAGACCCGCATCCTTTATGGCGGGAGCGTCAAGCCCGAGAACGTCAAGGGACTCATGTCCTGCGCCGACATCGACGGTGCCCTGGTGGGCGGCGCGAGCCTCAAGGCGGCCACCTTCGCACCTATCGTTCGCTTCGGCGATTAGCACCTCCCGCTTTTTTTAAAGGGGGGCCGCGGGGGATTTCTGTCATAGGCGGAAGTTTGCTTTGGCGAAAATCCCGTTAAATCCCACTTTTACCAAGAGGGACTTGCATGAGCCGCCGATTGTAGCTAATCAGGTTGTCTTTTGCAGGGAAGTGTGTTAAATAGTCTTTTTGAATTTCGTCGGAGGTAACGGTTTTAATGACTATCTTACTGGTAACCCTGCACATCATCGTCTGCTTCGCCCTCATCATCGTCGTCCTTCTTCAATCCGGGAAAGGGGCCGAGATGGGCGCTTCCTTCGGCGCCAGCGGCAGCCAGTCGGTCTTCGGCGCGGGCGGCGGCAGCACCTTCATGAGCAAGCTGACCACCTACGCCGCCGTGATCTTCATGCTCACCTCGCTCTCCCTCGCCTTCGTTTCCGGCAAGGGTGGCGGCTCTTCCATCATGGCCGGCAAGACCGTCAAGAAGGCCAAGCCCGCGCCCATGGGCGGGATGCCGCTGCAGCAGATGCCGGGTGCCCCCGGTGCCGCTCCGGCCGCCCCGGGTCAGACTCCGGCCGCGCCTGGCGCTCCGGCCAAAGCTCCGGCCTTCCCCGCAGCACCGGCCCAGCAGAAGTAACTTTTTCAGTTGACTTCCGAGTCAACTGCTGGTAGATTGCTGAATCTCGATGCCGAAGTGGTGGAATTGGTAGACACACCATCTTGAGGGGGTGGCGGGCGATAGCCTGTACGAGTTCGAGTCTCGTCTTCGGCACCATCGATAGAAAACCGCAGGGCCCGTTGTCTTCACACGGGCCCTGTTTTGTTGCAACCGACTGATAACACTGAAAAAAATCATCATTTCCGTCTTGACTTGCAGGCACGGAAATGATAGAAAGACGTTCCTAAGCCGAAGTGGTGGAATTGGTAGACACACCATCTTGAGGGGGTGGCGGGCGACAGCCTGTACGAGTTCGAGTCTCGTCTTCGGCACCAACGTAACGACCAGAAAAGCGTCCCGTCACCCCGGGGCGCTTTTCTTTATTTGCCCCGCTGCTGAATCTCCCCTTCCCTGTCCCCACCACACACTGTCATAGCTCCTTCCACACACCGGAGTCTTCCCGTTTCACTAATGATCTCAGCGGACTAAGCCGTGCGAATTTGACAAGAAAAGGACATACCCTATAATTCACGGTAACTGAAATTTCTCACACCGGAGGGAGGGGGCCATGAAGAACGCACAGGACGCCATCAAGCAGGCAATACAGACTGAAAAGAACGCGATGAACTTTTATCAGATCGGTGCCAAGCAGATGAGAGACAGGGAAGCTCGCCGCATCTTCGAACAACTTGCCAACGAAGAACGGGAACACGCCCACCACTTCTACAAGGCTTATCTCGGCAACGATCTGGGTCCCTTCGACGACTTCATCGAGGCGCCGCCCGAGCACGACTCCGTCTGGCTCACCTCCATCCAGCAGGTGATCAATTCCGACTTCACCGAAGAGAGGGCGCTCGAGGTCGCCATGGAGAAGGAGACCAACCTCGAGCAGGCTCTGCTGGAAACGGCGGCCCGGATCAACGACGCATCCATCCGGGAGATCTTCGAGATCAACGCCCGTGAGACCCACAACCACTACCTCACCATCGAGTCCGAGTACCAGAGGCGGATGGCCATGGTCGACGAGTCGGACATGGACACCTACGTGCGGGAATAGCCGATTTTTCAACACGGGAAAAAGACAGGCACTTTTTCCTTGCAAGGCAGCCCCTCTGATGGTATAAGAGGTCTCTCTCAAGCCGAAGTGGCGGAATTGGTAGACGCGCTAGATTCAGGTTCTAGTACTCGCAAGGGTGTGCTGGTTCGATTCCAGTCTTCGGCACCAAAAGATCAAAGGGTTACGGTTCTCCGTAACCCTTTTTCTTTTGTTCCTTGTTTTACCCTCAGCCCATTTGGGGGCCTTCCACCTTAGACGTTGACCGCCAACGACTTGTCACCTGCGGCCGGCAACTTGTCACCCTGTAACGGACCTGCCCACCCCGCTCCACCCCGATCCTAGCCCAATCTTCTCCCTCCCCTGTGCTGACAGAACTCTTCAGGCTTTAGTTCTTCAAGTTTTCCCGTTAACCAGCCGAAAAGCGTGGCATTGGGGTGTCAACAGGTGAACCTGTAACTGACTGACCGTCGCCCCTGCCCCGGATGTTCTTAGCAGGAGAGATCTGATGATGCTAATTGCCAAGAGATTCCACCCGTTGGTGGTCTTCGCCATCCTGTTGGTGGTCATATTCCTTTTCGAAACGCTCATCATGCTCCTCCTGCCGCACCTGCTCGCCGGTAAGCCCAGCTATTTCAAGGACCTCGCCGATGCCTCGCTGCTGGCAGTCCTGTGCGCACCGTTTCTCTGGCTCATGATCATCCGTCCCTTGAAAGAGGCAGCCATGGACGAGGTCGCCCAGGCAAGCATCCTCGTTCAGAACATGGAACACGCGGTCAGCGAGCAGGCCGAATTGTCGTCACAGCTGGTCGACAACCTGGTGATACCCTGCTTCGTGATCAAGCCCGACCACACCGTCATCGTCTGGAACAAGGCGTGCGAGGCGCTGACCGGTCTCAATGCGACTGGCATGGTGGGTAAAACGAGGCAGTGGAAGGCCTTTTTCGGACATGAGGAGAAAACCCTGGCGGACATGGTGGCGGACGCCGAGTCGGCCAGGGGAGACGGTGAGGCCCCGGTGGATTCCTTCGGCCTGCGCAGTGAGGGTTGGTATCCAAACATCGGCGGAAAACGACGCTACCTCGCCATCCGGGCCGTTCCGCTGCACAATAAGAATAATGAGCTCCTGGCCGTCATCGAGACCTTCGAAGACGTCACCGACCGCAAGCTCGCCGAGGAAGCGGTCAGGTTTTCCGAGGAGAAGTTCTTCAAGGCCTTCCAGTGCAGTCCCGACGCGGTCGTCATCAGCAGGAAGGCGGACGGCACCTTCCTGGAGGCCAACGAGTCATTCTTTCGGATGCTGGGTTACACCCGCGACGAGATCATCGGCCACGCATCGCTGGAAATCGGTCTATGGGTCGATCCGGAGCAGCGTGCCCAGATCCTGACCGTGATGGAAAACGGGGGAGAGGCACACGACATCGAGATTCACCTCAGGGCCAAGAACGGGCCGGTGGTGACCTGCCTCTGGTCGTCGGCCATCATCGACTTCAAAAGCGACGAATGCCTTATCGTCAACCTCCGCGACATCACCGCGGAAAAGGAAAACGAGCGTCAACTCAAAAAGAGCCGTGCCGAGCTCCTGGTCAAACACGAACAACTCGCCGCCGTCTTCAGGAACATCGAGACGGTGAAACGCGAGTGGGAGCTGACCATCGACTGCATCAAGGATATCGTGGTCCTCCTGGACTCCAGGGGGAGGGTCAAGCGGTGCAACCTCGCCACCGCCACCTTTTTCGGCATCTCCGTCCACCAGGTGACCGGGCGAACCTGGACCGATCTGCTGCGGGACAAGGATTTCCCGGAACCGGCACCCGAAGAGCAAAGCCGCGAAGTGTATCACGAGATGACCGGGCGCTGGTTTCTTTACACGAGCTACCCCTACCCTCACGACGATCCCCGGATCGACATCGGTGCGGTGGTGACCGTCCACGACACGACTCAGAGAAAACGTGCCGCCGTCGAACTGGAGAAGGCCTACACCGAACTTAAGGAAACCCACGCCTTTATCCTGCAGCAGGAGAAGATGGCCTCCCTCGGGCAGCTCGCAGCCGGTATCGCGCACGAAATCAACAACCCCACCGGCTTCATCATCTCCAACCTGGGGACGATGAAGAAGTACGGCGAGCGCCTGGTCGAATACCTCGACCTGCTGCAGGGCGAGGTAGGCCCTCCCCCTCCCTCCGTCCTCGATGAACAGCGGAAACGACTGAAGATCGACAAGATCATCGAGGACCTGCCGTCCCTCATAGCCGAGACGCTGGAGGGAGCCGACCGGATGAAGAAAATCGTCCAGGACATGAAGGGATTCTCCCGCAGTGACAGCGGGAAGCCGGTGGCGAGCGACCTCAGGGAGTGCCTGGAAAGCACCATCAACATCGTATGGAACGAGCTCAAATACAAGGCCCGGCTGACGAGAAAGTACGGGGCTATCCCGCCGGTAACCTGCTACCCCCAGCAACTGAACCAGGTTTTCATGAACCTGCTCGTAAACGCCGCTCACGCCATTGAAAAGGACGGGGAGATCGTGGTCGTCACCAGCCAGGAGGGGGATTTCGTCCACATCGCCATCACCGACACCGGCTGTGGCATTCCCGAGGAGAACCTCACACGGATCTTCGAGCCTTTCTTCACCACCAAGGAGGTCGGCAAGGGCACCGGCCTGGGGCTGAGCATCAGCTACGCCATCGTGCAAAAACACGGAGGCGACATCTGGGCGGAGAGCACCGTCGGGAGCGGGACGACCTTCCACCTGAGGCTTCCTCTCGACGCCACCGCCGTCCCACCTCTTTGCGGAGGCGCACCCGGCGCCGACCTCCCGCTCCCCTAGGCTCGTCTCCTCCCCTGTCGGGTGACGTCAAAGCGGCGGCCGGTCAATGAAGGGTAAGGCTCAATGCGTCACTGCGGCATCCGAACGACCCGGTCGGCCAGCGGGAGGCAGGCGGGGCGGTGGGTGATGATCAGGACGGTTCTCCCCGCGGTCCGTTCGGCCAGTCTCTCCACCACCAGGCGTTCGGTGGCGGCATCCATCCCCTCGGTCGGCTCGTCGAGAATCAGGACCGGGGCGTCCTTGACAAGAGCCCGCGCCAGGGCGATCCTCCTCCCCTCTCCGCCTGACACCTCCCCTCCCCCTTCGCCGACCGGGGTATCGAGTCCCGCCGGAAGCCCCGCCACCCAACCCGACAGACCGGCATCCTCCAGCGCCTTCTCCAGTTGAGCGGCGTCCGCCTGCCGGTTGCCGACGAGGATATTCTCCCTGATGGTCGTGTTGAAAAGGTGCGGCCGCTGGGGAAGTACGGCTATCTCCCGGCGCAGCTCATCGGCGGCCAGGTCGCGGATCTCCACGCCCCCCAGGCGTATGCTCCCCCGGTAATCCCGGAAACGCAGCAGGACGTCGACCAGGGTGCTCTTCCCGCAACCGCTGGGCCCGACGAGCGCCACCCGCTCCCCCTGGGCCAGTTCGAGATCGAAACCGTCCAGCACCTCGTTACCACCCTGAAAGGCAAAGCGCAGATCCCGTATGGAGATCGCCTTCGAATCGGGAAGGGCCCTCGGTCTCTGCGGATCGGCGACCGGCACGACGCTATCGGCCAGCTCGAGCAGCCGATTGAAGGTGGCCGTGGCGGCGGGAAGATGCTGGAGTGCCCCCGCCATCGGGCCGACCGCTTCGAAAGTGGCCGCGGCGAAGATCACCAGCATGGCGAGCGACGCAGGGGCCAAGGTCCCGTGCCCGACAGCGGCTCCCCCCGCCAACAGCATGGCCGCGCCCCCTACCCCGGCGCAGAACACATTGGCGGAGAGGCTCCAGGCGGTTATCCCGGCCAGCTTTTCCTGTGCCGCCACCAGCTCTTCCGAGACGCGCTCCACCTCCGCGGCCTGACGATCGGCCGACCCCAGCAGAAACAGCTCCTCCGCCCCCTGAAAGCCATCGGTTGCCAGGTTGCGCAACCTGCCGCTCAGCTCGGTCGCCTCCTCACCCGGTTGACGCGACAGGCGCCCGACCAACACGGGCAGGACCACTGCCGGCATGAGCAGTACTGCTGCCAGGCTCAAGGCCGCGACGGCATCGAGGTAGAGGACGAAGAGTAAGGCGGCAGTGATGGCAAGAACGCCGGTAACGATGGGAGCGACCACGCGGAGGTAGACATTTTCCAGGGAGTCGACATCGGAGCGGAGCCTTCCCGCAACGTCCCCGCCGGCGTATCTCTCCAGCACGGCGGGAGCGAGCGGCTCCAGATGCGTGAAGAGCCAGACCCGGAGATCGGCCAGCATGCGCAGGGTGGCCTCGTGGCTTACCAGGCGCTCGGCATAGCGCCCGGCGGTCCTGAAGATGGCCAGGATGCGGATGGCGGCCGCCGGAAAGAAGTATTCGAATTCCATCCTCGCCGCGCCCGCAATGGCCATCGACGCTATGAACCACCCGGAAACGGCCATGAGGATGCAGTTAACCGCGATGGCCGAAAAGCCGAGGGCGATGCCGCCGGCCATCCACAGCCACTGCTTCCTGGCGACCGACATGATGCGCCTGATGGCGTTCATACGGCCTCCGTAAGGGAAACGCGGTCGAGGAAATCGGCCGCCGTCATAACGCCCTGCAGTCTGCCGCCTGCCATGACGGCCACCCGCTGCACCTGGCGCAGGGTTTCCTCGCGGTGGCTGATAACGAGCACGGTCCGCCCCTTCGCCAGCCCCCTGATAGCGTTGCCGACCATCTCTTCGTTGGCGGCATCGAGACCGGCGGTAGGCTCGTCAAGCACGACCAGGGTCGCCTGCCTCAAGAAGGCCCTGGCAAGCGCCAGACGGCGCTGTTCCCCTCCCGAGAGCCCGGCCCCACCGCCGCCGAGCGGAGTCTCCAGTCCGAGGGGAAGGCGCTCGATGAATGCGGCCGCCGACGCATCGGCAAGGGCCGAGGCGATCTCCTCACCGGTGGCAGAAGGGCAGCCGAGCAAGAGGTTTTCCCGGACGGTTCCCTTGAAAAAGAACGGCTTTTGCGGGACCCAGGCAATGGAAGCGTGCCAGGCCGCGGGGGAGAGATCGGCAAGATCTATCCCATTCACGGTAATGCGCCCCGATTCCGGGCGGCTAAGACCGACCAGCAGACGAGCCACCGTGGTCTTACCGGCACCGCTCTCGCCGGCCAGCGCGGTGATGCTGCCGGCCGGGATCTCGAGGTCGAGTTCGGTGACACCGCCCCGGTTGCCGCCGTAACGGAAGGTAACCGATTGGAAGCGGATAACCGGGGGGCCGGGCGGTAGCGCCAAGCTCCCCTCGCAACCGGCGAGATCCGGGAGCGACATCAGGCGGAAGATCCGCTCCGCCGCGGTAAGCGACTGCATCCGCGCGTGGTGGGAGAGTCCCAGGTTTCTAAGCGGCAGGTAAAACTCGGGAGCGATGAACAGCACGAAGAGTCCGTCCGCCAGGGGAAGCGCAGCGGACAGCAGGCGGAAGCCGACCACGACGGCGACGATGGCCGTTCCCATGGTGGAAAAGAATTCCAGGGTCAGGGCGGAGAGGAAGGCGATCCGCAAAACCGCCATGGTGGCCTGCCGGTACTCGCCCGAGACACGCGCCACCTCGGCCGCCTCCCTCTTGGCCGCCTGGAAGATGCGCAGATCGGGAAGCCCCTGGATCAGGTCGAGAAGATAGCCCGCCATGCGGGAGAGCTCCTCCCATTGGCGCCGGTGGATCGCTTCGGAGCCCTTCCCGATCAGCACCATGAAGAAAGGAATGAAGGGGGCGGAGAAGAGGAGTACCAGTGCCGCCCGCCACTCCACGCCGAGAACGAAGAGCATCATGCAGAGAGGGATGGCCGCGGCCAGCACCATCTGGGGGAGGAAACGGGAGATGTAGCCGTCGAGCCCGTCCACCGCGGTGGTCACGGTCTCGACCAGCGGGGCCGCCTCCTCCCCGACCGTACCGGCCGGGCCGAGCTCCTGGAGGCGCCGGTAGAGACGGCTGCGTACTCCCCTCTTCAGGGCGGCGGAGGCGGCAGCGGCCTGCCGCTCGGCAAAGAAGGTCAGCATCGTGCGGGCAAGCACGGTCAAGACGACGAAAGCGGCCAGGGGCACGATCCGCGCGACCGGGACCTTCTCCATGATGACCTGGTGGCATCCCGAGGCAAGAAGGCGCGCCTGGAGGACGATGAGGAAACCGGCCACGGAGCCGCAGCCGACGGCCCGCAGCAAGAGCGGGCGAAGGGCCAGGCATTCCTTTTTAAGCCACTGTTCCGGCGTAGTTTCCACAGTTTTAGGGCTCTCAGTCATAATCCCTGCAATTTAGTCCATGGCCTATGAGTAAACAAGCCATTTCTATTCTACCCTCACCAAAGCCCCTGTCATTTCCACTCGATAAGGAAAGTTCGTTGCCAACTTTTTCTTGCATTGCGGATTCTCCGATGCTATAAGAAGTGTCTCGCAAGCCGAAGTGGCGGAATTGGTAGACGCGCTAGATTCAGGTTCTAGTACTCGCAAGGGTGTGCTGGTTCGATTCCAGTCTTCGGCACCAAAAGATCAAAGGGTTACGGTGAAAACCGTAACCCTTTTTGTTTACCCCATCCGCGATTGCCAGCTTACCTCTACCAATGTCACCCACCCTACCCCTCTCCACGGTCGTCGAATACAGGTGCTCTTGCTGCCTGCCAGCTCAAATGTCCGATTGCCGAGCCTGACCACCCATGTGGCCCTTTTCAATCGCCGCCTCCCCCAAAAAGCGCCGAGGCCGTAATAGGAATCGCGATTTCGAAACAGACGGCGACGGTCCCGGGGATGGAAATCGTCGTCTCCGGCAAAGGACCGTCGATGCCGGAACAGGAATCGCGATTTCGAAACAGCCGACGACGGTCCCCGAATGGAATGCGTAGTTTCCGGCAAAGGACCGTCGATGCCGGAACAGGATTCGCGATTTCGAAACAGACTGCGAGGGTCCCGGAATGGAAAGCGTCGCCTCCGGCAAAGGATCGTCGATGCCGGAACAGGAATCGCGATTTCGAAACAGCCGACGACGGTTCCCGAATGGAATGCGTCGTTTCCGGCAAAGCACCGTCGATGCCGGAACACGAATCGCGATTTTGAAACAGACGGCGACGGTCCCGGGATGGAATGCGTCGTCTCCGGAAAAGGACCGTCGATGCCGCAACGGGATTCGCGATTTCCAAACAGGCCGCGGCGGTAGCAGGCAGAAGATCGTCGCTGAAAAAGATGTCGCTATGGTGGCGCCGGTGTTCTTGGACAGGAGACAGGGCTTAATCAAGCCCCAAGGAGATCGGACATGGTACAAGACGGAAGGAGTCCTGGGGCAGCGGAGAAAGAGCGTGGCTCGACCATCGCAAAGGTGCCGCTCGGCGCTCTCTATCCGCGTATTCAGAAAATTTTCGACCACAGGGCGAGCACGCTGTTCCCGGACTTGCCGTTTCTGAGAATGCCGTTGTCGCGGGTAAATTCCAGATAGAGTTCGGGCTTCCAGAGAAAGCCGCTGGTGAGCCAGATCGACCGGGCATTTCCCGTCGCCTCTTAGTACAAACGATCGGGTGAGGAAAAGATTTCGCGATCGGCCCACATATAGGTGTCGCTCAGGTGCAGGTAAAGAAAGAAGAAGAGTTCCCTGCGGTATTCTATGGTGCCGATAGCGTAATCGGATACGTTAAACTGATCGAACAAGGCTCCCGGATAGGGAACTTCATCACCGGCAAGGGGTGTGTGGTATTCATGCCCCTTATCCCCGTCTTGAGAGGCCACCTTCTCCGTGCCGGACAGCGATTCTTCGGCCCAGCCGTTTGCAGAACAGACAAAAGACAGGGCACAGGCCAGCATACAAAGAATTGAGTTTGAGTTTTTGAGCAAGCACGCGATCTGCTGTCTCATAGTCATTGCTTTCCAAATCTGCCGGAAATCGCCTGATTAAAAATATCACATACAGTCTCAGATTCAAGGACACCTCAATGCTTAGCTCACCACCAGACATAGGTCCGGCAGAGAATCGAAAAGAAGGCAGTCATCATCACTCCGCGGTACCGGCCTCTGGTCTCCCGGGAACCGGAGACCGATGGGCCTCCATCTACCATGATGCCTGTTGCGAAAATGGCGGCACGTACCGGACGTTGCGCCGCAGAAACGGCGAGGGGCGGCCCGGCTTATCCGCCGGCCCGCCCCCCTCCGAACTGTCCGCCTCTACAAGCGGCGGTTCAAGTCTGGTTTGGCGATACTCTAGGCACCTTTCACCATAACGGCATGCACGAGCGCGTTGTTGACGACGCTGATGAATTTGATGGTGAGGGTCCCGTTGCTCACGGTCACGGGGATGGTGACGTCGTAGGCATTGTTCATCCCGGCCTTGGCATAGACGTCGAGGTTGCTGATCACCGTGGTCCCGCCGATGGCGACGTTAAAGACCCGTTTACCGGAGGCGGAGAAGTAGGTCTCGGCAAACCTGAGGGTGACCTTGTAATTCCCATTGGGGAGCGAGGTCTGGTAGTAGAAGTTTCCGTACCGCCCGGTCTGGTAGAGCTTGCCGTCCGTGGTTCCGTTGATGGTCGCGCTCGTGCTGGTGAGGCTTCCCCCGCTGTACTTGGCGTCGGCGAGATAGGTGTCTCCGGTGGAGCTGGTGTACTGAGGACCGCCGGAGTTCACCGCGAAAACGGCGCCGGTGGCGGTGGTGGTGCTGGTGAAGCTCGCGGCGATGGTGTGGTTGGCGGTGACGTTACTGAAGGTGTAGCTGGAAACGGCACCCACCGACGCACCGTCGACCGTTACCGCCGCGATCTTGTAACCGCTGGCCGGGGTGATGGTGAAGCTCTGGCTCCCTCCGGAAGGGACGCTCACAGTACCCGAAGGAGAGATGGTCCCGCCGGTCCCGGCACTGGCGGTGATGGAGCTGGCCGCGACGGTATTGCTGACGGTATTGCTGACGGTAACGCCGACCGAGGACGAGGTTCCGACGTTGCCGGCGGCATCGTAGGCCTTGGCCACCAGGGTGTAGGAACCATTGGCTTGCGAGGTCGTATTCCAGGCGAAGGTATAGGGGCTCCCGGTCAAGGTGCCCAGTAGCGTGTTGTTCAGGTACAGCTGGACCTTGCTGACCCCGACGTTATCGGTAGCGGCGACCGAGACGTTCACCGTTCCCGAGACCGTGGAACCTGCGGTCGGGGAGCTGACGGACGCGGTCGGGGGAGTGGTGTCCGCAGGGGCAGGTGCCGTGGTGGCAGCACTCTTAGCCGGCAAGGCTCCTATGTTCACCTGCCCCGAGACCCTGGGCTGGCTGAAGAAGTCGGCGGGGGCCGACGCAAGCACGGTGGAGGAGCCCGCGTTGATGGCAGGGCTGTTGGCCTGCAGGGTGTAGTCGGAGGTGGCCAAACTGGTGAAAAGCGGATCGCTCTTCAGGTAGTTGCTAGCCCAGGGAGGAGCCGCCAGTCCGGAGTTCGCGCTGCTGAAGAAGATGTTGTTGGAGTTGGACGCCGGCGGAACCGTGGTCGAGGTGAAGTAGTCGAGGTTGTGAGTATCGACCAGGATGTTGTTCCGGTAGTCTACCGTCCCGTTGAAAATCTTGCTGCTGGCGCCATACCCCTCGATGGTGTTGTTGTAGATGTTCACCTTGCCGGTGTAGCCGGTGGACTCGATCCTGATCGGCGACTGGGCCCAGGGATAGGAAGGATCGGCGATAAAAAGGTTGTCGTGCAGCTCGATTCCGGCCGGAATCGACGCGCCGCAGTCGGGGTTGAAGTTGAAGGAGTTCGCCCGCTGGTTCTTCACCACGTTGTGATGAATCCTGAAGGTCCCGGTCCAGCCACCGCAAACCCCGGTGTCGTAGATATGGATCCCCTGGTAGATGGGGTTGTTGATGAAGTTGCCCCAGGCGATCTCGTAGGCGGCAAGCTGCGAACCGGTCCGGTTGCTGACGTAGAAGAGGTGATGATAGGTGTCGCTCGTGCCGTTGGCCAGGCCGTAGTCATGGATGTAAAGACCGAGCATCTCGAGGCCGCCGCCACCGGAGTCGTTCTCACCGCAGCCGATGGCTCCCGACATCGAGCCGCCGGTCCAGGCTGTCCCGTTGGGGACGGTGATCTCGTCGCCGGTGTACCTGGCCCCCTTGAAGCAGGAAATGGCGCGGTCAATGGTGACGAGCTTCAGCTTCGAGAAGTTCCAGTAGGTGTTGGCGTTGTACCAGTTGCGAATGACCGAGCCGCCGTTGGCGGAGGTGCCGCCGGTGCAGGTGACCCTGGTGTTGGGATAGGCTATGACGCTGAAAGGCGTGGTGGGCGATCCGACGAGCGCGGCATCGCTGCCGATTACGAACTCGTTCGAGTTGACCCCGACGTTGTAGACGATGTCCCCCGGGGCGATCTTGCCGTTGTTGCCGGACATGGTGCTGGCCATGGTCGCCCAGGGGCGGCTCCACGAACCGTCGCCGTTGACGTCATCGCCCCCCGCCCGGATGAAGAAGATCTTCCCGGCGCGGACGGTGAACGGGAGGGAGTTGGACGCTACCCCGTCGGCGGTGATGCTGATCTGGCCGGCGCCATTGGCCGAGGCGGCAGGTAGCGAGAAGGCAACCTCCCTCATCTTGTGGTAGGTGTAAAGATCGGAGGGGCCACCCGGGAGATTGCCGTCGGCAATCTTCTCGTAGTAGACATGGGCGGCGGGACGTTTGACGCCGAGAGAGTCGGTGAAATAAACCTGGATGCTGCTTCCCGAGTAGTTACCCCAGGCGGTGACGATGGTGCCGTGCTGCGACGAGGTTAGCCCCCCCGCGCCATCGGTGTTGCCCGATTGCGGTCCCGAAATTACGTCAGTGAAGTTCAAAACTGGACTGGCAAATGCTCCTACCGGTGAAATCGACAATAGCACCAGCACTGTCAACAACGAACAGATGCCGAAGATGCTGCGTCTTCTACCCTTCATTGCTACCCCCTTTTTGTTACGTTGGCGTTTCCCGCATTGGTTTGGGGCAGGTGATAGAGCCGCCGGCTTGCGAGCAGAACGCAAAAAAGCCGGGGAACCGAAACAGCTGGCATGTATACCAGCAAGATATTTCGGCGACCCGGCTGTCTCGCAGAGACCCTTAGGCTTTCCGTCCCACCCTCGCGGAGGGTTTAGTATTGTCGTCTATCCCTGCGTTTTGTTCGCCATTATTGCCCTATTATTCCGAATATTTGTGTGACGGCCGTCACCAAAAAGGATGCCAGCCGCCCCCGCCTTTGCCTGAAACTAGCTAGTGCGGAGGCTGATGCCGGTATACCAGGAACCCCTGGGCGGAAGAGGACCATCTTCCGGCCGGGGATCTGGAGATCGTGAAGAGGCCATCTTTCACCTTCACGTCGAACTTCCGGCGGGGAGCCAGGTTGCCGATGATGTGGACCGCTTCCCGGTCGGGACCCGGCAGCGCGTAGGAGAGCCGCAGGGTGGCGGGCTCGTCTCCGAACAGCACCACCCGGGTGGCATTGTCCTTCACCACCTCCACCCCCCTACCCTTGTTGCCGATGGCGACGACCCTCCTGAAGCTGGCCGGGTTCCCCCCTTCCGCATCCGAGATGTCCAGCACGTTCAGGAAGAGATCCGTCTGCGCCGGGACGGTGGGGATCAACTCGATCCGCCAGGAACCGGCGACCTGGTAGGGCGGCTTCAGCGCCCCGTCGGGTTCGAGCAGTTCCTTATCATCGTAGTTGGCCGGCACCTCCCGGTCGATCCAGAACTGGTACCCAGCGCCTCCTATCTTCCTGATGCTGACCGCCTCCGGAAAGAGCGGCGTCAGAACCAGCCTTCCCCCTCCATTGACGACGGTGATGGAGTCGGCAGCCGGAAATTCGGCAATCCCCGGCTCCATCCCGGCGGAGATCTTTTCGCTTCCGCGGTAGAGCTCCGGCTCCCCTACCGTGTGCAGCAGCCACCGTTTCGCAAACGATGGCTCGCGGGCGTCCACCCGGTCGTGAACGACGAAGGTCTTGAGATCCTTCAGATAGAGAAAGGTCCTGACGAAACGGGAGAGCTGATCCGTTGCGTAGGCGCGGCTGGCGTCCCCGATGGCGACGGCGTAATCGCGCTCTTCCTCGAAAACGGTGTGGGCGTAGGGAAGCGGGGGGCGGCCGGTCAGGTTGTACCCGGGGATGAGCTGCCCCCCCTCGGAGGTCCCCCACCCTTTTTCCTGGCGGGGATAGTCGACGAGCACCGTGTTGGCGGAGATCGACTTTCTCAGGTACTTCATGGTGTGGGGGGCGTCCCATCCCATGTAGTATCCCGATTTCCCGGTCAATTCCCCTTTGTAGTAGATGTTGAAGCTGTTATTCTCGGGGTTTTGGTGCATGTTGTAGAGCGGCTTCGCGCGGAAGGAGGAGAAGAGGTCGCCGCCCCCCCCGACACCAGAACGGATGTAGGCGGTCCCCTGCCCTTCGGCAAAGAAGGTGGGGGGAAGCGCCGCTACCTCGGCGGCACTCTTGGCCGCTACGCTGTCGTCGTCGTAGAACATCTCGATAAGACTCAGGGCCGCCTGCGGGTAGCTCGTGGGTTGCGGGAAGCCGGGGGTGAGGTTCGCGAGGTACTTGAAGTAGCCGTTGCCGTAAACCTTGGCAAGTATCAGCAGGGGTGCCCGGCTTCCCTTCTTGATCTCGTCGCCGCCGGCAGCCTCGTCCACCCGGTCCAGCAGGAGGTTCGGCTTGCGCGCATAGATGATGTTTAAAGCCATCCCCGCCAGGGCCTGGGCTTCCTGGAACACCGGCTCGGAGGTGGCCGAGGACCAGGACGCGAGTTCCACCGGCATCCAGTGCAGAACCCCCTGGCCGTCGAAGAAGTAGTGCCACCCTTCCTGCCACCCTCCCCCATTTTTCTGCGCGGTGTTGATCCCCCTCACCACCCTCCGCTCGAAATCCTTGGCGGCCTCCAGGAGCTCCTGCACGCCCGGCAGCCCGGGATCGTCCAGGCCGAGGGCCGCCATCCCGAGGATGAAGGTCCCCTTATCGAGGAAGAACATGTTGTGATACTCGTCATGAACCGCCCAGGGCGTCTTCGCAGGCGGTACCGCCACGCCGTCGTAGTTTCGCTTCATCTTGCGGAGGTCGGCCACCAGGGCGTTCCTGATGATACGGCGGTCCTCTTCGGTCATCGCGTTATAGCACCAGTCGTACACGAAGGAGAGGCCGGTGACGATGTTGGCCCTGGCCACCATGGCGTCCCAGCCGTTTCCCGGGTCGAAATGGGCGGGGACCAGCTGTTCCTTGGCGATGCGGAGGGCGGTGGCGACGTAGGGGGCGTCGCTGCGACCGGCCGCTCGCTCCGACATCGCGACGTAGGCCGCCACCATCGCCTGGGACTTCAGGTTCACGTTCAGCATGCCCCCCTTGATCCTGCCGAGGGCCATCGCCTCGATCGCGCGGTAACGGGGGGTAGCGGCAAGAGTGGCCAGGCGGGTAGCATCGTTGGCGGTTATCAATAGCCGCGGGTGGGACCGCGTTGCCATCGGACTTTTGGGCTGTGGTTGCCAGGCAAGGCTCCCTTCGGGCGCGCAGGCCGAGACCAGCAGGAACAAAAAAAAGCCACATCCAAGGCTTGCGAATCTTCCTTTCATCGCCATCTCCTCACCGGCATTAGCTCCTAGGGCGCCTGCCGGGAACTCCCCAGAACCGGTTCGATCACCTTCCGGCAGTACTCCCTGGCGACGGCGTCCCAGGTCAGGCTCTCACGGACCTTGCGCTGGGCGGCCTCCGCCATGCCCAGGCGAAGCGCGTTTTTGGCCAGCAGCTCCCTGATGGACGCCCCCCACGCCTCCTCGTCCAGCCCGTCCAGCAGCATGCCATCGACGCCGCTCTCGATGACGTCGCGAGGTCCGGCGGTCGGCGTGGAAAGAACCGGCACCCCGAAGTACATCGCCTCGAGGACCACCATCCCGTAGATCTCGTAGTTGCTCGGCAAAAGGAACAGGGAGCTTTGCCGGTAGAGACTCGGAAGGGACTGCTGGGGGATCTTTCCCACCACCCTGACGTTGCCGATCCTCTCGGCCGCGGTCCGCCGCGAGATGCGGTCGAATTCCGGCCCGTCTCCCGCCATCACCACGGTCACCGCCTCGCCTGTCAACTGCTTCGCCACGTCCAGAAGGAAGTCGACGTTGCGGCGCCGTTCGAAGACCCCCACGTAAAGGACGATGGCATGCGCCTCGGAAATGGAGAGCTCCGCTTTCCAGTCGCGCTCAGTCCCCTGCTGAAACGGGGTCGGGTCGAGGCCGACGGGAATGACCTGTACGTTGCCGAACCCCTTCCCTTCCATGTGCTCCCGCGCCCGGTTGGTCTTGGCGAGGGCCAAAGAAAGGGCGTCGCGCAACGAGGGGAGGAGCACCCGGTCGTAGCAGCGCTGAAAAGCGGCCCTGATGCGGCCGGTGAGCTGCTGGTACATCCCCTGGTACACCACGACCGGTATCCCGTGTCTTTGCCCGTAGCGGGCGACCAGGTAGGAGGTCAATTCGTTTTCCTCATTCACCTGGATCAACCGGTACTCCCCCCGGCGCAGCAGGTCGGGCAACTGCGGGTAGAGGGCGTGGTCGATCTGCGGGACGGTGATGAAGGGGACTTGGAACAGGCGGATTTCACCGCTTCCCGGCGCCTCCACCGGCTGGCAGCTGACCGCCCCCCGGCCGGCCACGAAGACGTCGACGCTGACCCCGCAGCGGGAGAGGCCACGGGCGAGGCCGATCTCCTGGACGTTGTAAAAGCCCTGCGACAATACGTGCCCGGTCGGGCGGACGATGGCCATCCTGATGTCATGATTCATGGGAGACTCCTATCTTGGAGAGAAGGTAGCTCCGCTCGGCGCCGTTGAAGACCAAAAGCAGGCTCAGCAGGGAGTAGAGCAGCGTCACGGCGAGCCAGAGGACCACCAGCATCGGGTAACTGGCGGCACGGAGCCCGAGCCCCTGGAACACGGAAACGACGACGGCGCTGACCGCCACGGGAGCGGCCAGGCTCTTGAAGAAGTATTCGGAAAAGCCGATCTTGAACTCCTTTACGATGATGAGAGGGAGCAGGCATCCGTTGCACAGGCAGGCGGGGATCAGGGTCCCCCAGGCGACGCCGATCATGCCGAAGCGGCGGACCAGGACGAGGCTCAAAACCAGGTTGAGCGCGGCCTCGGCGAAATTCAGCTTGCTGAGCAGCTGGTGCCGGCTGGTCCCGAAAAACCGTGCCACGGCCATGGACTGCCCGAGCGAAAGGACCTTGGCCAGGGCAAGGGTCACCAGAATCGGCCTCACCGTCTCGCCGTAGCCCTTCCCCATCCAGACGCCGATGAAGTCCCCTCCCAAGAGAATAATCCCGCAAAACAGGTAGAGGGTGAAAAGGAGCGTGAACTTGGAACCGACCAGGAAGCTTTCCCGTACCTGCTCCCCTTCCCCCCTCGCATCGAGTTGGCTGATGTAGGGTACGAAGACGCTCGAGCCCGACCAGACGATCTTCTCGAAGTAGGTGACCAGGTTGGTGGCGATGGAATAATAGGTGACGTCGGCCACCCGGAGGAAGCTCCCCACCACGATCTCGTCGGTGAAGTTGATGATGCGCGACGAGAAGGAGACCACGAAGCTGTGCACGCTGTAGCCGAAGATGTCGGGGATCAGCGCCTTGGTGAAGTAGCGGGGGTGGTACACGATGTGGGGGCAGTTCTTCTTGACCACCAGGTAGACCCTCAGGTTCTTGCCGATATCGAAAAAGACCTGGACCAGCACCAGCCAAAGGAGGTTGGGGGAGGCGCTCAGGACCAGGTAGATGCAGATGTTCCTCATCACCGTGTTGGTGATGTTGATCCGGTTGGCGGTGGTATGCTCGAGCCTGGCGATGAGGACCGCGTAGGGGACGCTGAAGGGGAAGGTGAAGGCGAAGTTGAGGCCGGCGATCAGCACCACCAGCTTGCAGAAGGAGGCGTGCCCGTTGAGGGCGAAGAACGCGTCGAGCCAGAAGGCGAGCAGACAGCTCGCGAGGGCGGCCACCACCCCCAGCCAGGAAAACAGCACCAGGGTGGTGTTGAAGAAACGGTTCAGTTGCTCGTGGTCGCCGGTCGCCTCGTACTGGGAGACGTAGCGGACGATGGCCCGGTTCATCCCGAGGTCGAGCAGGGAGAAGTAGCCGCAAAACGACATCGCCAGGGTCCAGACGCCGTAGTAGAAATCCCCCAGCCGGTGCACGAAAAAGGGGGACATGATGAAGGCGGTGACCATGGCGACGGCCATGTTGGCGTAGTTGGAGCCGGCGTTTCTGAGGATCTTGCCGATCATGGCGTGGGGGCCTCGGAGTAGGCCGGCGAAGCTGGGCAAGCGGCCATTCCGGGTTCTCCGCAGTCGTTTTCCAGCCGATCGGCCAGGTAACAGGAGAGGGTAAGGTTCCAGTAGAAGTAGTCCACCAGCATCATGTTGCTGAAGAAGGCGGTCACCAGGAAGCCGGCCAGACCGCAGTTGATCAGGTTGAACAGCTCCAGGCGGTCGTCGGGGCGTCCGCGGTACCGCTCGTTAAGGATGCGGCCGCGCCCAAACGGCATGAACAGCATGAAAAAGTAAGGAAGGGAAGATAACATCCCCCCCTCCACCAGCAGGTTGAGGAAGGTGTTATGGGTGTGGGTGAGCCTGCTTTTGCCGTCCTTCAGGAAGGTATAGCCGTAGAGGGCGGAGTTGGTCTGCTCCTTGAAGCGGGCAGAATACTCGACGCTGGCCGCGGAAAAGTTGAGGTTCCCCACCCCGAGGAGGGGGCGGTCGGAGATCATCTCCAGGGCGACCTGCCACAGGAGCTGACGGGAGGCGGAGGAGTAGTCGGTGAGCTCGGCATCCTCGACATCCTGCACCTTCATCTGCTGCATCCGCTCCAGATAGCCATCGGGTACCCAGACCGCGCCCGCTATCAGCAGGAGGCCCCCGCAAAGTATGAAGCGCTTCTTCCGGTTAGACCTGAGGAACATGAGCACGGTGGCCAGGCAGAGCCCCAGGAACCCCGCCCGCGACTGGGTCAGCACGATCATCACCAGGTAGACGGTCACCGAGAGGAGGCCAAGCGATCTCGTCCACACGTCCCGGCTCCTGGTCAGATACACCGCCAGCGGAAGGTAGAGGATGTAGATACCGGTCACGGCGCAGCGGTCGGTGATCGAAGAGCCGAAGAGCCTCTCCACCAGGACGTTGCCCCTCAGGTGCTGGTCGATCCCCCAAAGCCCCATGAAAAGGAAGAAGAAGACCAGGAGCTTCAGGTAGAGGTTGAAGCCGGCGGCCCCGCGGCGGATGAGGATGGCGTAGAGGCAGCCGCAGAAGACGAGCACCTGCGGCATTTGCTTGAGGTAGTAGATGCTCCCCTTGGGGGCCAGGAAATCCGTGAAAGGGCTCATGTAGGTGGAAACGTACAAGGCAGCCAGGAAAACGAGGAAGCACTGGAAGAACCCTTGGCGAAGCACCGCCAGGAGGTTTTCCTTGTAGATGAGGCAGCTTAGGAAAAGACAGCTAATGGCGGCGGCGAAGACGCCGGAAATCGCGGTGTTACCGTAGGTGAGCTGTTCGGGACGGATGACGGAGATGAAGCTGTAGTACACCGCGCCCCAGTACGGCTCCAGGAAAGCGGCGAGCGACAAGAGCGGAAGAAGAAATTTGAGAATGAGCACCCTCATGCCGGTAAAGCCTCCTTGACTCCTCAAAGCCGGTGTAGCTCTTGCTCTCCCGCCACGAGCCGAAGCGCTACCTGCGGTTAGGGAGGGTAAGCTCCATAAGTTCCCCTGCCAGGGCCGACGAGCGGGCCAGCAGGTAGGTTGCCGCCACGGCATACTGCTGCAGCAGGCTCCCCAACCCCTCCGGCCGTTCCCCGCTTTTCACCAGGTAAACGAGCGGAAGGGCGGAAAGCGCAAACGCTCCGGCCAGCGTGGCCCCCGGACGCCCCAGCAAGGCGGATAACGAGAAGGCAGCGGCAGCCAGCAGGGTGAGCGCCGGTACCGCGAGGCTCGGGGCCTCGCGGAGGGGAAAGCCGTCTTTTGCGAAGCAGCGCAGGGAAAAGCGCCCCCGGGCCCGCTCCCGGTGAAAGAGCTCCGCCACCGTCCTCGATTCGCGCAGGTGGACCACCGGGTGGTTGCGGTCGAGGAGCAGCAGGCCGTAGTTACGCAGCCGTTGGGAAAGGTGGTAGTCCTCGCAGCTTAAGAGGGTCTCGTCGAAGCCCCCGATCTCTTCGAAGTAGCTCCTGACCACCAGGAGGTCGGCGCTGGGAAGGTAGGAGGCCGGGGCCGGGGAGTCCCCGGCGGCGTGCAGCGGGCGGAAGACGGCGGACCAGGCTCTCTCCACCCAGGTCCGCTCCCCGGCCGCCGGCAGGGCGGGAGCGGCCGCCGCAGCCCCCCCGCGGTTTTCCAGGTGCCCGGCAAGTGCCGTGAGCCAGCCGGGTGGCAGGAGGCAATCGGCATCGACGAAGGCCAGGAGGGCACCGCGTGCCTCGCGGGCTCCGAGGTTGCGGCTGGCGGCCGCCCCTCTCCGATCGTTCAACAGGACCCGGCCCCCGTGGGAAGCGGCGACCTCCCTCGAGCCGTCGGTGGAGCAGTTGTCCACCACGATGACCTCGATGGCGGCCGGGTCGGCGTAGAGGCTCCCGATGGCCGCCAGGCATCGGCCGAGGTACGGCTCCTCGTTGTAGCAGGGGATGATGAAGGTGACCTTGGGCAGCATGGGTTTCCCTCTGACCTCGCCGATCATCGCCTGCCGACGACGGCTCGGTAGATATCCAGATACTCTTGCACCATCGCGTCGAACGAGAAGGAGCCTTCCACCCGCCGGGCGGCCTTGAACCCCATCTCCCGGCCGAGCTCCGGCGCCGCCAGCAGCCTGAGGATGGCGGCGGCCAGCGCCCGGTCGTCATCCACCTCGACCAGGTAACCGGTCTCCCCCTCCACCACCACCTCGCTGTTCCCCCCTGCCCTGGTCGCGACCGCCGGTACCCCTTGCGACATGGCTTCCAGCAGGGTGATCGAGATCCCCTCCGAGAAGGAGGTAAGCAGGAAGAGTTCCAGCAGGGGGTAGATCTCGAGGAGGTCGTCCCGCAGCCCGAGGAAGCGGACCCGGTCCTCGACACCGAGCTCCCGGGCGAGATCCCTCAGGACCTGCTCCTGGGAGCCGAACCCGGCGATCAGCAGCACGGTCTCGGGGCGCTCGGCCGCCACCTCCTTGAGGGCCCGCAGCATCATGGCGATGTTCTTGATCGGCTCCAGCCGGGCCGCGGTGCCGATCAGCCGGTCCCCTTCCCCGACCCCCAGGGCGCGCCTTTTCGCCGCGGCATCGAAAGATGGGGGCTCGCTGAGCCTCACGCCGTTATGCACCACCTGGATCCTGCGGGACGGGAGGTTATCCACCGCGACCATGGCCTCCTTGGTGCAGTGGGAGATGGAGACCAGGCGGTCGAGCCCGAGGGCCAGGAGCGGGTTGACCATGCGCCGTTTCCAGCTCGCCACGTCCGGGTAGAGCCTGCCGTGCTCGGTGTAGACCACCCCCCTCCCGGCGGCCAGGAAGGCGGCCGGTACCGCGTAGAACATGGGAGTGTACTGGTGGGCGTGCACGACCTCGATCCGCTCGTCGATCATGACCCTGGCAAGCCACCTCACGATGGAGAAGTCGAATCCCCGGGCGCGCGTCCGGCAGAAGATCCGGTATCCCTCTTCCTGGAGCCGTTCCCCCAGGGCACCCACGCAGTGCAGGCAGCAGACCACCGGGGGATTGGCGGAGAAGACCGGGTCACGGGCCAATTCGTAGACGAGCCGCTCGGCGCCTCCTCCCGGAGCCAGGGAGAAGACCACGTGCATCACCTTCGGTATCCTCTGCGCCAACCGGGCCATCCCGTTCTCCTAGAAACGATGGTAGACGCCGCTCTTTTCGGCGGCGCGCAGCAGGTAGTACTTGGCGGTGGCAGCCAGCGACGAGTTGTGGTAGGCGCTGACGTTGCAGTTGAGGCAGAGGGGAAGCTCCCCCGCCTTTTGGGCCGCGATGAAACGGCGGTGCCGGGCGCTGCCCCAGATCTCCCCGGCGCCGTCATGGAGCAGGTTTCCCAGCACGTAGCCGCGGTAGAAGGGACAGGGGGAGACATCGCCATTGGGGCTGATGGTCGTCAGGGTGGTGGCCACCCGGCAGACGGCGGGGGGATATTCCCCCTTCAAAAATGTCGCCTCGCTCGTCGCGTAGTAGGTGCTCCAGCAGACGTAGACGCGGTTCCGGCGGCTCTGCATCCGCCGCACCATCGCCTTGAACTCGGGGAGCTCCTCCGGGGTCATCAGGTGCGATTCGCCGTCGGCCGGCATGAAGAACGGCTCCGGCAGCACACCGTCCAGGGCGGAAGCGGCCACATTGCCGGCGCTGAACTCGGCCAGCGGGCGGGGATAGATGGCGGAGACCGGGAACTGCTCGAGGAACTCCACCAGGCGGGGGAAGTTCCGGAAATTGAGCCGCGACAGGGTGCAGACGATCCCGAGCCCCGGGAGCGTCCGCTCTCCGCGTAGCGCCACGAAGCTATCGAGAGCACCCCGGATGCTGGCGAAGTTCCCCTCCACCCCCCGCACCCGGTCCTGCGCCTCATCGAGGTCGTCGATGGAGAAATAGATCATGTCGAGACCCGCCTCGATCAGCCTGGCCAGGGTATCGTGGTCGGTCAGGTTCCCGTTGGTCGGAAAGTAGCTGCTGATCCCGAGCCTGCGGCAGGCGGCAATCACGTCGAAGATGGCGTCCTTGCGCAAAAGGGCGTCGCCGCCGAAGATCTCCAGCGAGCGGACGCCGAGGCCGGCCAGCCGGGAGACCGCCGAGAGCCACCCCTCGCGGTCGAGCTCGCCGGCCGGGCTTCCCCCCATCTCCCAGATGTTGCAGGTCCGGCAGCGGTTGGTGCAGCGGTAGGTCAGGAAGGCGAGCGCACAAAAGGGGCGTACCCGCAGATGGCAAAGCTCGCGTGTCAGGTTTCCGGAGAGCTCCCGGGCGACTCCTCGTATCAGGTCCATACCGCCTCCGCGGATGCCGTCACTAGGTGCGGCTGCAGTTCGTGTTCTGCGCCTTGAGAAGAACCAGCTCGCCCAAGGCGTTCACCAGGGGGATCCTCTCCAGCCGGCGGCTCAGCCAGGCATCGTCCAGGGAAAGCCTCCCCGAAAAGGGGACGTGGATCGAGATGGGGTGCGCTTTCAAAACGGCGAGGTGGTGGCCGACCTCCTCGGCCAGCTCCCCAACGGAGAAGCGGTGGTAGAAGATGCCGCTTTCGTGCCGCCCCTCGCGCGGCAGCCCCTGCAGCCGCGCGCTCAGGTGGTAGTGATAGGCGTTGCAGACGAAGTGCCCCCCCGGCCGCAACTGCCGCGCGATCTCCCGGTACAGGCCGTCCCGCAGCTTGGCGGTCGGGAGGTGCTGCAGCATCTGGGCGGAGAGCACCAGGTCGAAGCGCCGGGGCGCCGTCTTGAAGCTGGTGGCGTCCGCCATCACCAGCCCGGCCCCCCTCCCCGGCGGCATGGTCCGCGCCAAGAGCCTGAGCGACTCCAGGGAATAGTCCACCCCGAGGAACTCGGCGGCCTGTTCGGCGATCCGCACCGAGTACCTCCCGGTGCCGCACCCAAGCTCCAGCACGGACTTTCCGGCCAGCGGGCCGAGCATGGCCAGGGTCGGCGGGACCTCCTTGAAATCGCCGGCGGGGGTGCAGTAGTTATGGTAGATGTCGGCCTCCCGGTCGCGGGCCACGATCTCGGTCGCGCAGATGGGATTGAGCTCCTCGTGCCGGCTCATCAGCAACAGGATGCCGCCCCGAACGGGGTAAAGGGCACCGCACTGTCTGCAGCGCGCTTCACCGCCGGTCACCGGGTCCTGCGCCGCCCCATCCAGGATGAGCTCCGCGCCGTCGTCAGGGCAGCGGACCTGCCGCAACAGCTCCAGGGAAAAGCCCCCATACATGGCAATCCTCCTTTTCCTCTCCGGTCAAAGCTCGACCAGTTGGATGTTCTTTGGTTCCGCGACCCCGAGCCCCATCCGGGCGGCCCTCGCGATGTACTCGGGCTGCGGCGTCAGAGGCGACTCCTCGCGCCGGGCGCCCGGTGTGAGAGGGGTGTCAGCCATTGAGAGATCTCCCGGCGGTGAGTGCGGCTTCCGGGGCGAAGCTGTAAAAACGGACGCCGCACAGCCTGAGGTGGCTGATCTTGCGGATCTCCCGGAACCCCAGCCCCCGGTAGAGCGACAGCGAGGTGACATTCCACTCCGGTATGTGGCAAAAGAGGTAGCGCACCCCGCGCCGCTGCAGCCAGGCGGCGGTCGCCGCGGCGAGGGCCTTGGAGAGCCCCTCCCCCCTGAATTCGGGTGCGATGAAGGTGTCGCAGATAAACGCCTCGTCCCCCTTCAGGGTGATCTCGCGGTCGAAGTCCTCCACGTACGCCCGCTGGCGGGCGACCTTGATGTAGCCGGCGATCTGGCCCGCGCTGCAGATCAGGGCATAGTGGTGGTTCCACCGCCGGGCCGCCTCCACCTCCTTGGGGACCAGGATCCAGGGGAACTCGGCCGCCTGCCGGCGCAGAAAGGCGATGGCGCCGTCGAGGTCGTTGAATTCCACGCTGCAGCCGGTTGGAAGCACCGCCTTGCGGGGTTGCAGGTGGCAGCAAAACCAGATCGCGCTGTTGGCGTTGTACAGGGTCCTCTTTATCGTCCTCACCAATTTCATGGTTCCTCCGTCGTTATCGTTGGCGCCGCCAGTTCCTGGCCCGGTCCCGCAGGGCCCGCCCCAACCGGACCGTTGCCAGCTCGTGAAAGGCCGCCAGCCGGCCCCG
Organism: Geomonas sp. Red276; assembly: GCF_054784495.1. Taxonomy (NCBI): domain Bacteria; kingdom Pseudomonadati; phylum Thermodesulfobacteriota; class Desulfuromonadia; order Geobacterales; family Geobacteraceae; genus Geomonas; species Geomonas sp. Red276. The sequence continues at coordinate 42,239 of NZ_BLXW01000004.1, read as the reverse complement.
GGGGCGGCCGTTGAAGACCGTGAGGCAAACGTGGGAGGTGGCGTGGTCGCACCAGCGCCTCTTGTACTGGTCGAAGCTCCCCCCGAGATCGAGGCGCCGGATGGAGCCGCCTCTCTGAAAGAGGCGCTTCACGATCTCCATCTCCAGGAAGGTCCCCGGGGAGAGCCAGGCGAAGCGCTCGTCGTAGGAGGCGCGCATGGCGTACTCGATGCGCGCCCCCCGCACGTGGAATTCGAAGGCCACCGTGGCGCCGTTCAACTTGAGCAGCCAGAGGGAAAGCCTCCCCTCGGCGGCAGCGGCGCGGGCCAGTTCCCTGAAGAAGGAAGCGTTGACCGGCTCGGCCAGCGAATCGCCGATCGCATGGGTCCAGCTCCTTTCGGCGACCTCCCGCACCCCGCTCCACTCCGCGAGAAACTCCTCCCACCCCACCACTTCGCACACCTCCCACTCTCCCGCCTGGTTCATGCCGCTGGTGACGCGCCGGGCCGCCTTGCGAACCTTGGTCGGGCGCCCCGCCAGGAAGGGCTCCCACTCCCCGGCCACTTCCACGAAGGGGGAGGCGAAGGAAGGACGGAACTGGTGACGAAGCCGCCGCTTTTCCAGCAGCCGGGCCACCGCGTCGCGGTTCGGCGAGGAGACCGGGATGTTGTTAAGCTGCAGCACGTCCCAGTCCCCGCGCCCTTCCAGGAAGGCCAGCAGCCCCTCCAGCACCTCCTCCCGCCGCCGGGAAGCGACCAGGAGGTCGTTATGGAGCGAGTTGCCGTTTTCCATGAAGCTGAGGGCGCGGACCGGGAGGCCGTGCATGAAGAGACGCCTTTTCATGAAGGGGCAGATCGCCAGCACCGTCTCCCCTTCCCTGACGACCACCACGTTCAGGCGGGCTCCCGCCGCGAAATGCCCCCACCAGCAGTGGTACCAGGAGGGGGTCATGAAAGGGGTTCCCCGTTCGCCCAGCTCGGCCAGCAGGGTCTCCCAGTGGGCCCCGATCCGGGTAAGCCGGTCCTCCTCGGTAATGATCTCGCACTCTAGAGGGACCATGATCTCCCCCACCCTTTGCTCCCTTGGCCGGCCGTTTCAGGGGATAACGATCGCGTGAGCCGGACGGCGAGCCTGCGCGCCTCGGCCCGCAGGTGCAGGGCACCAGAGGTTTTCAGGCGGAAGAAGTTCTCCTCGGAGGAGGCGTCGTTTCCCGCGGCCACCCTGCCGATCCCCAGCGGATCTCCGCCCCCCCAGGCGAAGAGGGAGTTTTCGGTGGTGAAGGCGCAACGGTAGCCGCAATCCCTCAAGAAGCGCTGGTGCTCCGGGAGGTAATCGAGGCCCGGGCGGCCGTTGGGATAGCAGAAGACTTCGGCCTCGTGTCCGAGTTCCCGGCAGAAGCGGGTCCGGGGAAGGAGCAGTTCCCTTTCCAGGGCATCCTCCCCGAGCTCGGTGAGGATACGGTGGGTGGCGGTGTGGACGCCGAAGCCGACCAGCCCCGAACGCTGCATCTCGCGCGCCTCGTCCCAGTCGAGGAGATCGAAGTCGGCCGGGAAATCGCTCCTTTTAAGCGGCACCAGGCGGCGCAGCGTCGCCATCACCTCGTCCCGGGCCGCTTCCCCCGCCCGCTTGAGCTTTTCGACGGTTAAGACGTAGGCCTCCCAGGCGCGGCCCGCGCGGTACTCTTCCCGGGCGGCGCCGTCCGGGAGCGCGAGCGGGAGGTCGGCCCGGGCGGCGGTGACGATCAGCTGGTAGAGCTCGTCGAACCAGAGGATGCGGCCGGTTCCGATCAGGTCCACCGGCAGGAAAACGGCGGCGGGGACGCCGAGTTCCCGGAGCACCGGGAAGGCCGTGGTGAAGTTGTTCCTCAGGCCGTCGTCGAAGGTGACCAGGGCGGCACGCTCGGGGAGGGAGCCGCCGGAGCAGGCGGCCACCACCTCGGGGAGCCCGACCATCCGGTAGTGGTCGCGCAGGAACAGGAGCTGGCGCCGGAAGTCCTCCTGCGGGAGCTGGGTCCAGACCGGGGGATCGAAGGGAGCGCCGGTCACCCCGTGGTACATGACCACCAGGAGCCGCCCGCGGTTGAGGTACCTGAAGAGGGCGTCGCCCCCCGCCCGGACCAGGGCCCGGCTGAAGGTCGCGGCAAGGGAGGATCTCATGTCCCGCTCCGCGACCGCAACCTCGCCCTGAGCCAGGTCATCTCGCGCTTCAGGCTGGTCTCCCTGAGGGCGGCAGCGAGTTCGGAGAGGATCCTCCGGCTTACCGAGAGCGGCCCGAGCGTCGGGGTGGGTGCTCCGACCCTCTCCACCGCGGGGGCCGGCGGGGGGGCGGCGGACACGCCTACCGAGAGGGCATGCGCCACCCAGCCGTTTTGCAGCATGAGGGCGAGCGGCCTCGTGCAGTTGCTGGTCGGGAAGCGGTCGAGGTCCGCCACCGCGGCAGCCGACAGCTCGCGCGCCTTGGCGAGAAAGCAGGCCCGCGCCTCGCCATCGACATAGCGGGCGGCGTGATGGAGTACCGCCGATTTACGGAGCTCCTGGGCGGCCCAGGTCTCGTTGGGATAGGCGAGCTTCTCCGGGCGCTGCAGGTACGGGTACTCGTTGGGGACCATCCAGGAGGCGTAGGCGAGGAGCGTTTCCCTGCCAAAGGCGTAGCCGGCGTCGTACTGCTCCAGCTCCTGCTTGAGGTCCAGGTACTTGGCCACCGCGGCCAAAAGCACCGTGTAGGACCAGGCCGCCTCCGGTTCCAGGAGGTTCCTCGCCACGATGTCGTCCGCGGGATGGATCGCCTGGCGGAACAGCTCCTCCGCGCGCTCCAGGTACTTGGCGTCGGCGGTGACCAGGAAGGCGTCCAGGGCGGCGTTCAAGGCGTTGCCGGTACCGCGGGTCAGGGGATAGCGCGGGAAGGGAGCGCCGCAGTTTTTGCGCAGGTTCGCGACGTAGGTGAGGGACCTCTTGATGGTGCCGAGTATGGTGCCGCCGGAGAGGGAGCGGTAGCTCCAGTCGGAGAGGTCGAGGACGGCATCGCGGAAGTCGCGGTTGCCGGTCAGCACGTAGTGCAAAAGGAGGCCGGTGGTGTAGCAATGTTCGGCGGCCGGCCCCCCGCCGTAGTGGCTCGGTTCCCTGGCCTCGAGGTGCTCGCGGGAAAAGGTGCGGTGGGTGGCGAGGCCGGCGGGGAGGTAGTGCTCCGTGTGCCAGAAAAGCCCCCCGTTGTACTCCTCACGGTCCTGCTTCGTGTGATAGAGGTCGATGTCGAGCACGTGCCGGGCCAGGTCGGCGGCCAGCTCCTGCCAGCGCGGGTCGCCGGTGGAGAGGAACTTCCGGTAGAGGCCGCCGCAGAGGTCGTACTGGTTGTTGTAATGGGAGACCATCGGGCGCTCGCCCCGGTGATAGACCGCCTCGTGATCGGCATAGACCTCGCCGAAGTTGCGCCAGCCGTACTCGTCGATCTGCTCGCGCCTGGCCAGCAGCTCCTCGGGAGAGGTGAGGAAACGGTCGACGAGGTCGGCCCCCTCGCCCGAAAGGGGGGGAAGATCGGCCAGCACCCCGGCGTCCCGGCAGCTCTGCGGCGATACCAGGGCGCAAAGGGGTGCCCACAGCCAGGGCTCGGGCTCGGGTGCCGCTACGAAATCGACGGTGAAGAGGGTGGTCTTCTGCTCACCTCCCTGCAGCTCGTGGGGCGCGGGGGAGCCATCCGGAAAGAGAGCGACCTTGAGGGAGCGGGCATCGCCGGAAAGCGCCTTGGGGAACTCCTGCCAGAAGCGGGGGATGACCGCCAGCACGCCGTGTTCCCCACTCCCCACCCAGAGCGACGGGGTGGCCCGTTCGCCCTCATAAAGGAGGCTCTCCCCGCGATTTACCAGGTAGCCGTGGGAAGACGCGTAGCAGCGGCCGTCGGCGGCACGGTGGTTGGGGCTGATCCGCATCTTCCCGCCGCTGGAGACCTGGCAGATGGAGAGCGCTCCGGAGCCATCAGCCGAGATGGGGGGCGATTGCGGCTCGGGGATCAGCACGAGCTCAGGGGATGCCTGCTCCGGGCAGGGGAACACCCAGGCGAGCTCCCTGAACAGCATGGAGCCCGGATCCCCCAGGTCCCACAGGCCGCCGGGGTGCTGGGCCGCCGATGGGTTGAGGAGGGTGAGCTCAATCCCGACGCAGCTGCGCCCCGAGTAAAAATGGAGGCGGCAGCTGAAGAGCGCCCGGGCCGGCTCCTGGAAACGGCCGGTCAGGCGCAGCGTGGTCCGTAGCGCGCCGCGGGTTTCGAGACCGATGGCCTCGACCAGGGCGGGACAGCTCTGGCCGTCGAGCAGGGTCAGCCGGAGCCCGTCGCCCCCGTCCTGCCACGGCAGGCCCGGAACGCCAAAGGAGGCAAAGGGGAGCAGGTGCTTGGTGTCGACCAGGAAACAGGCGCCCCCGGTATCGACCCGCCAGCTATCCTTTCCAGAGCCGATCTCGATCCCCACCGGCAGGGGGGCGGGGTCGGAGACCGGGATCAGGGTGTAGACTTCCCGGCTGGCGGCGGGGACGTTAGCCACGAAGTCGCAGAGGAGCCATTTTACCGACTCGTCCGGCCACCGCCCCACCACCTGCGACTGAACCGGGCACGGCACGCCGCGCGGATCGAGCAGTTGCACGCCCCCTCCCCGCGGCAATTCACCCCTGGCCAGGGGAACCGAAACGGTGATCGGCTCCCCTACCCGGCCCCGTCCCTCACTCTCGATAACCCAGATCTCTTTCGCCACCATCGCTTCGCTCCTCCAGGATAGCCCCATGGGCCGGTAGGGGACCGTGGCCGGTAAACCAGGCGTAATACTGCTCCATCCGCCTGACCCGCGCCTCAAAGCTCAACTGCCGCTCCACCTTCTCGCGCGAGAGGGCCGCACACCGGTCTCGCAACGCGGGCGACCGGAGCATGGTCACCACGTGGGCGGCCAGCTCCTCCACCGCCCCGGCCGGGGCCAGATAACCATCGACGCCGTGTTCCAGCACTTCCGGAATCCCCCCCACCCGGGTGGCCACCACCGGCACCCCCATAGACATCGCTTCCAGCATGGTGTTCGGCATCCCCTCGCTGACCGAGCTCATGAGGAAGAGATCGAAGGAGAGGTAGACATCGGCCAGATCCTCGCGGTGGCCGGTGAAGCGGACAACCTCGGCAAGCCCAAGTTTCGCGACCTCGCGCCTGGCAAGCTCCAGTTCGTTCCCGTAGCCGTCCCCCACCACCACGAACACCGTCCCCGGCAACTCCCGGACCACCGCCGCCGCCACCCGGTAGAAGGTGCCCAGGTCCTTCTCCGGCGTGATGCGGGCCACGGTGCCGACCAGCAATCCCCCCGGCCCGATCCCCAGCTCCCGCCGCAGCACGGGCGATCCCTGTCCGCGGCTCCAGGCTACGGGGTCTATCCCGTTGGTGAGGACGGCCACCTTGTCCGGCTTGAGGCCGTTAGCTACCAGCCGGCTCTTGGTGTCGGAGGAGACGGTGAGAACCGGCGGGAGAAAGCGCCGCATGAGGAAGATCTGCACCCGCTGGCGCGCCTTGAAGGCGAGGAAGCGCTTGAGGGACGGGAGCTCCTGCCGGCGGCGGACCGCGTGGGAGTGGCAGGTGCAGACGATGCGGAGCGCCGGCCTCGCCAGGCTCAAGAGCCACCCGTAGAGGAGGGTCTTGTCATCGTGGGCGTGAAGCACCTCGATCCGGTGCTCCTCGATCAGGCCGGCCAGCCTGCGCAGGCAGCGGAGGTCGCAGAGCCTGCCGTCCTCGATGTCGAGATAGCGGAGCCCGAGGCGTTTCGCCATGGCCGGGATGGCGAACTCGCTGTCTTTGGGCTGGCGGAGGTAGACCACCAGCACCTCCACCTTGTCGGGGTCATGGCGGGCCGCCGAGTTGAGGACCGTCTTGTCGGGGCCGCCCCCCCCCTTGTAGGTTCCCCGGAGTTCCATGACCCGGATGGCCCCCGCTTTGTCACCGGTTGTTTCCCTCATGCGACGCTCCCGTCGGGATACCTGAGACGGCACTTGGCGCCCAGGGCGGTGGTTCCCGGCGGCATGTCCCTGGTGACCACCGCGTTCGCGCCGATGACGCAGTTATCGCCGATGCTGACCGCCCCGATGATCTTGGCCCCGGCCCCGATCAGCACGCCGTTGCCGATCACCGCCGCCTGGCCGCTTCCCCCCCGGTCCCCAATGGTGACCCCGTGGTAGACCGTGCAGTTCTCCCCGAGTACTGCCGAGGGGTGAAAGACGATGCCGCCGAAATGGTGGATGCGGAGCCCCTTGCCGATCCGGCAGGCCGCCGGGATCGAGATACCGGTGGTGATCTCGATGAAGCGCTCGCAGAAAAGACGCAGCGGCTGGCCGGGGATCCCGTTCCGATGCAGCCAGTTGAAGAAGCGGTAGACCAGGATCGCCTGCAGCCCCTGCGAGCAGAGCCCGGCGGCCAGGGTGCGCACGGTCGCGGACGAAGAGGCATTGAGCCTGTGCAAGTCTCCCCGGACCAGCTCAAACATGGCCGCCTCCCAGGTACTCCCGGTGCCACAGCGCGAACATCAAGAGCGTCCAGAGAAGGGTCGCGTGGTCCAGCCGGCCGCTTTGGTGCTGGTCCCAGATCCTCCGCACCTCGGGAAGGGAGAAGTACTCCCCCAGCTCGGGGCGCCCCAGCAGGGACTCCTCGCCCAGTCCCCGCAGCTCGTGGCGAAGCCACCCCGCCAGCGGCACCGTGAACCCCTGCTTGCGGCGGTAAAGCACGTGCTGGGGGAGGACGCCGTGGAGGCTTCTCTTGAGGATGAACTTCTGCTTCCCCGAGGCGATCTTCAGCCTCCCCGGCAGGCGGGCGGCGAATTCGACCATCCGGTGGTCGAGGAAGGGGGCCCGGACCTCCAGGGAGTGCGCCATGCTCATCCGGTCCACCTTGACCAGGATGTCGCCGGGAAGGTAGGTCTTGAGATCGGTATAGAGCATGGAGGTGAGATGGTCGGCACCGGCGGTGCGGTTCCAGAAGCGGGCGGTGTAGGCACAGGGATCGTACCCCGAGCAGCTTCGCCTGACCGGTTCGGCGAGGAGCCGGTCCATCTCGGCGTCCTCGATGAAGCTGTTGGTCCGGTAGAAGGCCCGGGCCGGGTCGGAGAGCGCGCTGGTCGAGAGCGAGCGGGCCTTGCGAAAGAGCGGATGGTCCGAGCAGGAAGCGGCCAGCCGGACCAGCGAGAGCACGGGAGGGGGAACCAGGCGCCGGACCTGTTCCTCCTTCATTTCGACGGCGTACTTCCGGTAGCCCGCGAAATCCTCGTCGCCGCCGTCTCCGGCCAGGGCGACCGTCACCAGCTGCCTCGCCAGGCGGGAAACGTGGTAGGTGGGGACCGCCGAGGAGTCGGCGAACGGTTCGTCGAAGAAGCGGGGTAAAAGCGCCGCCGTCGGGGCCACCGACTCCTGCACCACGTACTCGTGATGATCGGTGCCGAAAAGATCGGCGACCTCGCGGGCGTAGGGGGCCTCGTCATGGGCCTGGTCGGTAAAGCCGATGGAGCAGGTCTTCACCCCTTTCCCCGCCGAGCGGGCCATGATGGCCACCACCGCGCTGGAATCGACGCCGCCGCTCAGGAAGGCACCCAGCGGTACGTCGGCCACCATCCGGCAGGAGGTCGCCTGCTGCAAAAGATCGAGGAGCTCCTCGCCGGCCTCAGCGGCGGAAACCCGCGAGGTGGACGCGAAGTCGACATCCCAGTACTCGCGAAGGCGCGGTTCGCCCTCCAGGGAGAGCTCCAAAAGGTGCGCCGGGGGGAGCTTGTAGATTTTGCGGTAGATGCTCTTGGGGGCCGGGATGTAGAGGTACTTCAGGTAGTCGGCGATGGCGGTCGGCTCGATCTCCGCACGGATGCCGGGGAGGCAGAGCAGAGCCTTGATCTCCGAGGCGAAGGCGAGGCGGTCGCCGCCGGCATGGTAATAGTAGAGCGGCTTTTTCCCGACCCGGTCACGGGCGAGGAGCAGCGTTTGGCGCTGCCGGTCCCACAGGGCGAGCGCGAACATCCCGTTCAGCATAGGGATGGCGCCGGCACCGTGCCGGGCATAGAGGGCGAGGATAACCTCGGTGTCGGTTTTACTCCTGAAGACCACCCCCTCCCCTTCCAGCGTCTGCCGCAGTTCCCTGAAATTGTAGATCTCCCCGTTGAAGACGATCAGGAAGCGGCCGCAGGGGGACGACATCGGCTGGTCGCCCAGCGGAGAGAGGTCGAGGATCCGGAGCCTGCGGTGGGAGAAACCGATGAAGGCGTCGAGATGCTCACCGGCCGCGTCCGGCCCGCGGTGGCGGATCGCTTCCCCCATCCGCCGCAGCAGCGCCAGGTCCGCGTCCGGGGCACAGCTCCTCGTAAAGCCGGCAATCCCGCACATTAGTCCCTCCTCCCCGGGCGGCACCCGGTACCCGGCGACCCGTCCCGCACCGTCGACCAGGTGCTGATGGTCCCCCCCCGCAGCCGGTAGTAGATCCCCAGCGCCGAAGCCACGTTCATGAGCACGAGATAGCACGGGAGGAACCAGACCTTGTTGCCGCCGGCGCGCCTTCTCAGTAACCAGCCGACTCCAGCGGAGGCGAGGAGCACGGCCGCCGCGGTCAAGGCCGCCAGCTCGAACGGTTTTCTCCCTCCCGCCACCGCGTCGTGCAGCAGCAGGGGGAGCAGCACGAGGACCAGGTACGGGGAGAACCAGCGCAGCAGCTTGTGAGACACGAGCTGCCAGGAAAAGGCACCGACCCGAAACGGGTTCAGCGCCTGCCGGACCCTCAGTACGCCGTTGAAGCTGCGGTTGACGATACGGACCTTGCGGGAAAATTCCTTTTCGAAGCAGCCGGCCGGCTCCTCGAAGCACACCGCCCGCGGGTCGAAGATACCGCGGTACCCCTTCACCACGATCTGCAGAGGGTTGACGAAGTCGTTGATGTCACTCTCCAGGAGCGGCTCGTAAAGAGAGCGCCTGATGGCGTAGATGGCGCCGTCTCCACCCACCACCGAGCACAAGGACGATTCCCACTTTTTGACCTGCGTCTCCAGGTCCCAGTAGAGCGATTCCATCCCCCCGGCAGCGGTCTCCTTCTCCTCCTGGTAGCGGGCGTTTCCCACCACGTAACCGACTTTGGGATCGGCAAAATGACGGACCAGGTAGCGGATGGCGTCCGGGCGGTACATGGCGTTGGCGTCGGAGAAGACCACCACCTCGCTGGAGATTTCCGCCAGGGCAAGGTTAAGCGCCGCCGTCTTGCCGCGCCGCTCCCTTGCCCGCACCAGCCGGACGCCGCGGCTGGCGTAACGGCGAACGATCAGGTCGGTACCGTCGTCGGAACAGTCCGATACCACCATGATGGTGAGCTTTCCTTCGGGGTAATCGAGGGCGAGGGAATTCTCCATCTTCTCTTCCATCACACCCGCCTCGTTATAGGCGGAGACGACCAGGGTGACCGCCGGGCAGTGGCTGCTATCGGAGCGGTGCGGGTTGGCGAAGAGCCAGGAGAAAAGCCGCAGCAGCAGCGGGTAGCCCAGGTAGGTGTAGAGAAGCAGCAGCAAAACCAAGATGGTAGGAGAGCTCCCCGACATAGATGCCTCACGGGATGTTGCGCACGATCGGCGGGCCGATGAGCCTGGTCAGCGCCACCGGCAGCCGCTGCCAGGCCTTGACGGCAAGGCGGTATTTCGGGTTCTGGGGGTTGAGGCCGGGAAGCTCCTCCCCTTGGTCGAAGAGGTACTGCCAGTACAGCTGCACCGGCTGGGCACCCCACTGCTTCTTGAAACGGTAGGTCCCCTCCCCCACGGTGGAGCGGCCGAAGTCGAAGGTCGCGTGCCCCTTCCCGATGGCGAAGCTGATCGCCTCCCAGTAGAGGAGGTTGTTCGGGCAAAGGGGCCGGGACTCCGCGAGCGAGGAGGCCCAGGGCATCTCGAGGTTGTCTCCGCTGCCGGTGGCGATCCCGGCGGCCACCGTCTTCCCCCCGCGGCGGACCACCATCACCCTGCTCCCCTCCGGGAGGGTGGCGACCACCTCCCGGAAGAGTCTCTTCGAGTAGACCGGCGTGCCGAGGTCGCGCATGTTATGGGCGAAAACCCGGTAGAAGTCGTCCAGCAGCTCGGCGCCTCCGATGGCACACCGAAGGCCGCTCTTCCCCGCCTTGCGGATCTGGTTGCGCACCTTGGGGTCGAGCCTTGCCCACTGCTCCTCCGCGGTGGCGGACAGGGGGAGGAGCATGGTGACCTTGCGGTCGTTGGTGGGGAGGCCGGGAAGGCTCCGGCCCAGGTGCCGGAGCTCGACGTAGCGGGCGCCCAGCGAGCGTCTCAGCTCGTCCGCCGCTTCCAGCAAGACCGCCCCGGCCTCGGGAGTGCGGCAGAGGAGCCCGCCGTAATTCACGAAAGGGAGGGAAACCAGGAAATTGCCGAAGAGAGCGCTCTTCATGTGGAAGAGAGGGAGCACGCCGTGCGGGGCGCCGGCGGAGTCGAGCGCCGCGAGGTAATGGGAGCGGTGGCCGAAGCTGTTGGCGATCACCCTCCGCCAGGCGTAACGGTGGTAGGCGGTCGCCTCGGGGCAACCGGCCACGAAGGAATCCCAGGCCGCCTCGTCAAGCTCGGAGCTGACGGTGAAGCTTTGGCCGGTCATATCCCGAGCACCGAGGCCATGGTGCCGAATCGGTGCGAGCCGAGGATGTGGGCGGAGCTTCGCCTCGGTCTTGGTGAGATTGAAATAGTGCCTGAGCCGGGACTTGAACCGGGCGGTGATGCGCGGCTGGTCCGGGTCGATCTCCCACGGGTGCACGTAGAGAACGACCGGCTTCCCCTCGACGGTGTTGATCCTCGATATCCCGTGCCCGATGAAGGCGGCGGGGATGAAGCGGAGATAGCCGCCGCCGGCGATGGGAAAGTTGCAGCGCCAGCCGGCGAGCTTCATCGACAGCGTGGTCAACGGGAACTCCCAGAGCTTTTTCCCTCTGCGTTCCAGGAGATGCGGAAAGCGCGGGGCGTCCGGCATCCCGTAGGTATCGTGGTAAATGGGAAAAATGCTGGAGTCGTAGCGGAATCCTTCTTCGATCAGGACGTCCAGCGCCCACAAGGATCGTTCGGTGATCGAATAGCTCGGTGCACGGTATCCCTTCACGGCGGCGCCGGCGATATCCTCGAGCACCCTCTTCGACCGGTGCACGTCGCGGCGGAAGCGCTGCTTTCCGATGGCGTGGATCAAGTCATGGCCGTAGCCGTGGCAGGCAATCTCGTGGCCCCGCCGCTGGATCTCCCGCACCAGGGAGCGGTGGCGCTCGGCGACCCAGCCGAGCACGAAGAAGGTGGCGTGGATCTCGTGGTCATCGAGGATGTCCAGCAACCGGCGGGTGTTTTCGGAAACCCGCGGCGGCATGTGATCCCAGTCTTCCTTGGTGAGGGCCCTCTCGAACGCGGTTACCTGGAAGTAGTCCTCAACATCGATAGTCAGGGCGTTCAACATGGTGGCTTCCTCCTGCCGGGAGCGGTTACCCACCGTTTACGGCTACGCCAGGAGCGGTTTCACTCTCGGTCTGATCGGCACCGCTGGCCGGTCGGCCTGGTGCTGGCGGCGCAGGGGACATGGAGGGGGCGCCTCGCCTGACCGGCACAAGAAAGGTAACAGAGAGAAGGGAGAAGACGTATTGCCCAAAGGTCCATTTAATATGGGCTACCGGGTATTAATACCGGGATGGACCCCGGCGGAGACGGTACCCTCGAGGGCTAAGGGGACGCTCTCCCCCCGGCGAAGGCGCCTTCTTTTTTCCGGGTTCGGGGCGGTGTAAGGGGAAGCAGGACGGGGAAGCTATTGATCTCGCGGAAAATAGAGGGTATTTGGGGGAGTGGTTTTTCATAAAATTTGCGGTAGTTAATAATAGGGGCGTATCCGTACCGTCGGCCCCTACCGGGGGCGAATGGCTGCAGCCATGGAGGGTCTATGAGCAGCAACGACCATAGCGACGGAGAACAGCTCAGTATCTTCATCAACCTTGCCAGTCAGCTCCTTTGCAAAGGCCTGCAGACTCTGCTGGATAGCGAGTGGGAAAGTTACACGACCAGGATCGCTACCGACTTCGACGAGCTGACCGACTTCACCCCCGATGAGATCCTGGTTGATTCGACCACCCTGATCCCGACTTACCAGCAGCGCTGGCCGCAGGCGAAGGTGATCCTGATCGACACCGGTCTCACCGACCAGGACCTCATTTTCCTGTTGCTGAACAACCGCCTCGACGGGGTCATTTCTACGAGTACCGACGACTCTCTTTTCCGCAAAGCGCTGAGGGCGATACGCAAAGGCGAGATCTGGATCGACAACGGGAAACTGAAGGTCCTGATGAACCGCCTGACCGAGGACTCCTCCCGAGGGAGGGAGACCTTGAGCAAGAAGGAGCGGGACATCGTGCTCTGCATTGCCGAGGGTCTCAAGAACAAGGAGATCGCCGAACGCTTCCACATCAGCGAGCAGACGGTAAAGGCCCATGTAGGGCGCATCTTCAAGAAGGTGAACGTCTCCTCCCGCTCCCAGCTCGGCCCCCTCGCCCTCGCCCTCAGCCTCAAGCCCCCCTTTTCCAAGCCGCGATTGGGTTGAAAGCCGGTGCGGCCAGCCCCTCATCGCCCCCCGCCCCGGAGGTTTCGTCTCGTGAGCTCTCCAACAGTTAAACCGAGCCACGGGCCACGTCATCGAAAAGACGGTTGTCGGCAGACGGCCAGCCATGGTAAACAAACGTCATTTTCAGGGCGATAATGGTAGGGTGAGGAAATCGGGGAACGATTCAGGCAGGATTGGACAAAGGTCCTGGAGGAATATTAATGCGCAACGTAACCGTTAAGACAGGGACCACCGAGGAATTCTTTGATCGGGTACGCGAGACCTAATTGGACAGGCGTGACCGACTGGAAACCGGAGCGACCGGCCTTTTCGTCCCGCGTTGATGTGGACGGTCAAGGAGAGCTTGAACAATGAGATATCGTGGCTTTGCGGTGAGGACCGCTTCGATTTTGGCGCTGCTGTTGCTCGTGGTGTGGACTGCCGCACGCGGGGAGGAACGGGGGAAGGGGGTGGATAACGAACACGCCGCGGAGATCGTCGCCTCCGTGATCAAGGCCTACGGCGGGACCGAAGCGATCAGGAAGGTCGTCTCGGTGACGGCCAAGGGGCGGATTACCGATTTCGTGACCGCCAAGAGCGGAGAGTACGCCCGCTACTTCGAGCGCCCCGGGAAGCTGCGGATCGAGGTCATGCCCGAGCAGGGGGGAGAGGTCCGGATCCTCAACAAGGGGCATGGCTGGCAAGCCACCGCGAAGGGATTCGTTCCGGTGTCCGACCTCGAGCTCCAGTCCATGCTGTACCAGTACAGCTATCTAAATCTCCCCATGGCGCTCGTCAACGGAAGCTACCACGCCAAGTACGGCGGCAAACAGCTTTACCAGGGAAAGGAAACCCAGCTCCTGCTGGTCGAGCCGAAAGACGCCCCCACCATGGGGGTCCTCGTGGACGCGAAAACCAGCCTCATCGTCCGCATCGACGCGATTTTCCAGGTAGGCATGGGAGGAACCGGCAAGCTCTCCACCGAATACGCCGACTATCGCCCGGCCGCCGGAGTACAGTTCCCCTACAAGCTGACCACCTCCGCCGGTGGTCTCCGCCTGGCCGGGATCAGCCTGGACGACATCGCGGTAAACAAGAAGATTCCCCCCGAGCTGTTCACGCCCCCGGAGGGGCCGCCAGGTGAAGGGCCCCGGCGCGGAAATCAGCCAGCGAAGGCCAGCCCGATGAGAAAGGAAGCGGCAATGTAGCAGAAGGCCTCGATGAGGCCGGCCCCGGCGTTGGGTACCGCCTGCTCGGCGATCTCTCCCGAAAGGGTCACCCCCGGGACCAGGATCAGGTCGGCAAGCCACCTCACGAGCGCCATCAGCAGCAGGGAGAACAGCAGCGTCACGGCGTACTCCGGCAGCATATCCTGCCACCTCGAGAACTCCCCCTGAAACGAGATGCGCAGGATGTTCCCGATCCCGACCAGGAATCCCGCCAGGGCGATCCCGGCCGCGGTGTTGTTCCGGTTCCGGATCTCCCCGTTGACGTCGAAACGGGCCACCACCGGGTAGACCAGCGCCGCCCCCCAAAGCACCACCATCCCCGCCATCCAGCAGACCACCCCCGCCTCCCAGCTACCGGTATCGCCCGCCAAAGCCGAGCTCAACAGGAGGCCGTTGGCGACGTGGGTTCCCCCTTCGACGAAGCCCGCCCCGAGGTTGCGGTGATCGCAGATCTCCCGGAAACAGTCGCACCGCTTGAGGATCAGCCGGTCGCCGACCAAGGCTCCCAGCAGCATGAAGACGATGACGGCGACGGCGTGAGAGAAGAAATCCCGCAGGGCGTCCAATCCGGTCAGGGTGCTTGCCGTGGCGGCGCCGGAGAGGGCCAGCAGCACGCCGAGAAAAAAGCCGGACAAGGCCACGGCGGCGGCCACGTTGTCACGGACGAAGAGCTCCTCGTTCAAAGGGATGCGGCGGAACAGGAGCTGATAGAGTCGCTGGGCGAGCCAGAAGAAAAGGAGCCCCGATACCACCTGGACCAGGACGAGCGCGTACCTGCCGATGGGGGTGCCGAAAAATTCAGTCATGCCAGTTCTCCTGAAAGGTCGCGAAGGAGATTCACCATGGTGTCGGCGAGGATGCCGTAATAGTAGTGGTCGTGGGCGCCGTGATAGGCCACCGGCCGGCCGCCGAACTGCCTCTTGAAGCGGGAGAAGGGAAAGTACGAGTGACGCGGGTCGTCGGAATAGCCGTAGAAGTCGTAGAGCCGGCACCCGCGCGCCTTGGCGTTGAGCATCGCCTCCCAATGGAGCAGATAGGGAGCCATCGCCTGGCGCTGCTCGAACGAGCGTCCCCCGTACAGGTAGGTCGCCCTCCCCGCCCAGTAGACCACCAGGATGGCGGCCAGCGTCTCTCCTTCGAGCGTGGCGAAGCCGAGCTCGGCCCGCCCGGCGGCAAAGAGGGTCTGGCAGAGGTTGATGAAGTGGGCGTAGGGCTCGCCGAAGAACCGCTTGCGGCGCGCGGTCTCCTCGAAAATCCGGTAAAAGAGCGGGATGTCCCGGTCCTCGGCAGAGAAGCGGACCTGCACGCCGTGGCGCCCAGCCACCCGCACGTTGTAGCGCCCCTTGGGTTTCATCCCGGCCGATAGTGCCGCCTCCTCTTGCTCCAGATCGACCACCCAGCTCTCGCAGGGGAGGATGTCGGCCGGTGACCGGACAAAGCCCAGCTCGTCCAACAGCCGGGGGAGCGGCATCCGGTGCCGGCCGGTGACCGGAACCGCCGGTTCGATCCGCAGCGATGCCACCCCGAGTTGCCCGGCAAGATCCCCGCAGAAACGGGTCAAAAGCCGCAAGCCCGCGGCATACTGCCCGGGGGGAAGCAAAGGGCCGCCCGGAGCGGCCAAGAGCGAAGGCCCGCGGCTGTCGGGATAGCAGTACAAAACCAAGCCGCCGATCAGCTCGCCGTCCTTTCGCACCCCGGCAAAGAAGACGCGGTACCCTTCCCGCTCCTTGAAGCGTCCCCAGGAGGCGGACTGCATGAAGCAGGAGTCGGGTATCGCCTCGGCAAGGTGATCCCACCCTTCGATCTCTTCGGGGGAAAGGAGGGAAACGGAGTAGCCCCCCTCGACCAACGGATGTGCGGAAGCCTTCGCCCCTTCCATCATTTGGACCTGTTGTAAAGGTTGATCAGCCACGCGATCCCGCCTCCGGAAGCCACCGTCCCCCAGAAGGTCAGGTCGTCGGAGTCCGATGAGCCCCCCCCGCTTCCCCCCTTGGCAAAGACGGCGTCGGGATGGGAAAGGTTCATGGTGAGAAGGGTGGCGACGACCAGCCAAAGGATGTTCTGCAGCCGGGGCGGAAGCTCCCTGGGGAGGGTCCCGCACTGCAGGGCGGCGGCCAGTTTGCGCAGGTCGTCCACGATGCCGGCGGGGAGCGACTTGGCCCTCTTCAGCATCTGGCGCACGAGCTCGGCAAGATCGATCCCCCGGACGGCGTCGGGGAGGGATGCCCCCCAGGAGTTGGTCATCTCGGTAGTGTGGTAGGGGTGGCGAACCGGGAAGAGGTTCTGGCCACCTGCGCCCCCTCCCTCCCCTTTGGAGAGCTCCAGCCAGGTCCGGGCGAGGTGCGGCAGCGACCCCAGGGAAAGCTCGGGACGAAGGGAATTCCAGCGGTCGGGGTCGGTGTAGAACTCGACCGTGTCGCGCGGAGGCCCCGAGAAACAGCCGCGCAAGGCCTCGTCGCGTTCCGAGTTCCAGAGATAGTGACAAAGGCTCGGGATGCTCCGGGTATGACAGGTCACACTCTCGCGCACCTCGGCATGGCTGCGGGGAAAACAGCAGGCGGCGAGGAAGTCGTGGGTACGGAAGCTGACGGTGGGAACGGCGGGATCGATGCGTCTCGCCTCCAGCGCGGTAAGCGGTTCGGCAGAGGCGAGGAAGAAGCCCCACCGTCCGTATCCCGCCAGGCTGAAGGAGGGGATGTCCCGGTGCAGGGGAAACGACCCGAGCCCCGCCGCCAGGATCGATTGGTGGATGCACCAGAAGGCCTCGGGCGAGTTTTCAGGGGAGGTCGCGTTGGTGGCCACGATCCCTCCCGGCACCAGGATCCGCCTAAGCGCCTCGAACCATTCCACGCTGTAGACCGCGGCGTCTTCCTCGCAGCGGGGATGGGTGAAGTCGCATATTACCAGGTGGTAGAAGCCGTCGGCGACCCGCTCCACGAAAGAGAGCGCGTCCTCCTGGTGGACGGAGAGCAGAGGCGACGAAAAGGAGTCTTTGTTGAAAGGGGCGAAAATGGTGCGGCCGAGGTTGACCACCTCCGGGTTGTAATCGACCAGGTCGATGCGCGCCACCTCGGGGAAGCGGAGCACGTCGCGGGCCGCCAGGCCGTCCCCTCCCCCGCAGATGAGCACACGCAGGCGCTCGGGTGCGTGACGGCGGCGCGCAAGATCGGCGGCGGGGATGACGAGGTATTCGTGGTAGACGGCTTCGTCGGAGCTGTCGAACTGGAGGTCGCCGTCGAGATAGAAGGCGATGCGATCGTTATTCTGCTCCACAAAGAGGGATGGCTTTCTCATGGCCTGGAGATCCCCGCAAAGAACATCATCAACCCGAAAATGGTCAAGGCAAGCGCGCAGATCCACTCGGCGGCGCTCGGTTTGCTCTGTCCGAAGAAGCGGTCGGGTACATCCTTCGCCCCGCCCCTTTTGAGGGTGATCACCGACTCCGGCCGGATGGTGCGGGCCTGATACACCAGCAGATTGCCGTCGTCCCAAAACTCGAGGGCGAGGTTCCGGGAGTGGGTCTTGTCCCAGTACTCCCAGGTGGATCGGTGCCGGGTCTCCCCTTCCGAGGTGAAGGTCCCGCTTGAGCTGCTTTCGAAGAGGAAGGTCGTGCCGTTGACGGTCAGGGCGGGATAGGGAGTCGCGTGAGAGGAGAACGTTTCCTGGAGCTTGCCGAAGACGTTTCCCCCGGTGTCGGGACGGATCAGTTTGGGGGAAGGGAGCCTCTCGCTGAGATACCAGATCGGGCCGGCCGGGTGCGCGGGGTCGTGTTCGACCATCAGGTAGTACTCGCCCTTGCGGGAAGACTGGACCCGCCACTCCACGGTCCGGTAGCCCGAGGGGTCCTGGAACAGGTTCAACTCCCGGACCGCCCATTGCACGCCGGAGAGGATGAAGCTGTCTCCCACCGCCAGTTGTTCGAGTTGGTTACTGTCCATGATCGGGTCCTTGATCGGGGGGAAGGAGCCCCCTCCCCCGCTCCACTTCCCGGATGGCGAACTTTTCCGCTCCGAGAGCCGAGGTCAGGCGAAGAAGGGCCTGCTTCGGGTTGCCGCTTCCGCAGAAAAAGAAGTCGGCGGCGAAGTACCCCTCCTCGGGCCAGGTGTGGAGTGCTATGTGGGACTCGGCGAGGGTGGCGGTGGCGGTAACGCCGATCGGGCTGAAGCGGTGAACGCAGAGCTCGATCAGGGTCGCCCCGGCCGCGTCGACCGCCTCCAAAAGGGCGGAGCGGATGGCCTCCGCGTCGTTGAGGAGATCCGCAGGGGCCAGCCAGCCGTCGACGATGAAGTGGGTCCCGAATCGTTTCATGACCGGAATCTCTACCATCTTTTAATAAGTGCCGTCAACGGCAATTCGGCGCTGACGGCACGCTCTTCCCCACTCCGCCTTCTTCCACAGCAGGGAAGGTATGAGCGTGGGGCACAGCACCGTTTTCCCGGTGGACATCGACGAAACGGTTGCTAAGGTTTGTGGTATCCCAACCACATAAAGGAGAATTCATGAAAACTCAGGAGATGCTAACCACCCATCCGGTCAAACCGAAAATGGAACAGAGGGAATTGATCGCCTGCATCGAGGCCTGCCTCGCGTGCGCTGACGCCTGCACGCTCTGCGCGGACGCCTGCCTTTCCGAGAAGAATCTCCCCGCCCTTACCAAGTGTATCCGCAGCAACCTCGATTGCGCCGACATCTGCCAGGCCACCGCGAAGCTTTTGGCGAGGCACCGGGATATGAACGTGCAGCTTTTGAGGGCCCAGTTGCAGACCACGGTGCTGGCGGCGGGGATCTGCGCGGACCAATGCGAGCCGCATGGCGAGATGCACCAGCACTGCCGTATCTGCGCCTCGGTATGCCGCAACTGCGTCGGCTCCTGCCAGCGCGTCCTTAGCGGCCTTCCCAAGAACGCCTAGCCGCCGAAAGATGAGTCCTCCTCTGCGATAGGGAAGGACTCGCCCACCTCCCCCTTATGTCAACACTCCTTAGCCCTCAACATATAAACAGATATGTTTATCAAGCCGTTGACCGAATAAACATATCTGTATATACTCCTCATGAACAGTAAAGAGTTCAAACGTTGGTTAGAGAAGCAAGGTTGCAGCTTTGGGGCGGCCAAAGGAAGCCATTTGAAGGTCTACCTGGGCGACCGCTTCTCGATCCTTCCGATGCACAACGCCGACCTGAAGAAAGGACTGGTCGAAGCCATCAAGAAACAGTTAGGCCTGAAATAGGAGATTGAGACTTATGCTTGCCTACCCCGTTGAACTTGAACCTGCCGAAGAAGGAGGATTCGTGGTCACCTTCCCCGATATCCCCGAAGCTATTACTCAGGGGGAAGACCGGGATGATGCCCTGGCATGGGGCCAGGAAGCGCTGGGAGCCGCCCTGGAGGTGTACGTCGATAAGCGAATCCCAGTCCCCTACCCTTCGCGTCCGGAGGGACGACCTGTCATCGTACTGCCGGTTGTCGAGGCCGGAAAGATAATCCTGCACAACACTCTCATAGAGAGCGGCAAGAAAAAGGCCGACCTGGCACGGATGCTGAACATCGCTCCCACGCTCGTCGACCGGTTACTTTCTCTCCACCACAAGAGCAGGATCGAACAGATCGAGACTGCGCTTGCCGCCTTGGGAAAGCGCCTCGTCGTCGATGTTCTGTAAACCCTTGGTAACTGTTCATCCATTGTGATATACCTCTGGTCACCATGCATCCCACAATGACCCTTGAGCAGATCGAATACTTGCTGATGGTGGCCGCCATCGTCGCCATCGCCGCCCGCAGGCTGCGCCTCCCTTACGTCGAGGGACTGGTGGTGGCAGGCATCGTCACCGCCTTTCTCCCCTTCACCCTCGAAGTGCCGCTCACCAAGGAATTTCTCTATTCCGCCATCCTCCCTCCGCTGATCTTCGAGGCATCGCTGTACATCAGGTGGAAGGAACTCCGTCCCGACCTCCCCCTCCTCCTCGTGCTGGTGACCATCGGGCTGGCCTTTTCAGCGGCGGTGACCGCAGCCGGCATGCACTTCGTGGCCGGCTGGGAATGGGCCGGCGCCATCCTCTTCGGCACCCTCATCGCGGCCACCGATCCGGTCTCCGTGATAGCGATCTTCAAGGAGAGCGGGTTTCACGGGCGGCTGCGGCTGCTCGTCGAGGCGGAGAGCATCTTCAACGATGCCACCGCTGCCGTTGCCTTCAGCGTAGCGCTCGCCGTCGCCACCGGCGGGGAATGGCACGGCCCCGACGTGGTCTGGGTTTTCATGACCATGGTGGTGGGCGGACTTTTCTGCGGGGCCCTGGTCGCAGGCGGGCTCATGCTGATGGCGGGGCGCTCGGGCGATCACCTGGTGGAGATCGCCCTGACCGTCACCGCGGCCTACGGATCCTTCCTTTTGGCCGAACACTTCCACCTATCCGGCGTCCTGGCCACCATGACCGCGGGGATCGTCATCGGCAATGCCGCCCCCCTGAGGCCCGTCTTGGAGAAAGGGAGGGAGGCGGTCGAGTCGTTCTGGGAGGCGGTGGCTTTTCTCGTCAACTCGCTGGTCTTCGTCCTGATCGGGATGCAGTTGGCCAACCAGAACTTCCTGGGAGCCGTCGTCCCCATCGCCGCCGCCATCGTACTGGTCACCATCGGCCGGGCAGCCGCCATCTACCCCTGCTGTGCCGTGATGGGGAGATACTTTCCGCCCGTGCGGATGGGCCACCAGCACGTCCTTTTCTGGGGAGGGTTCAGGGGAGCACTGGGGCTCGCCCTGGCGTTGGGACTTCCGGCCACCGTGCCGCAACGGACCCAGATCGTCACCGTCGCCTTCGCGGTGGTAGCCTTTTCGGTATTCGTCCAGGGGCTCAGCATGGCCCCGCTGCTTCGCCGCATGGGAGCCGTGCAACACCGGCATCCCGGCCGCCGCTGAGCCCCCGCACCATCCCCCCGCCCCCCATCGCCGCCTCAGGGGAAGTCGTGGAGTAATCGAATCCACGCCCTCCGGCCTCCCGCGGTCCCGCACGACCGGCAAAATTCCCCATTTAAAAGCTGAACCGGGCATCCCCTCCGTATTGCGGCGCCCCTTCGTACGCCTGCTGGATTTGAGTTAATGGAATGGCACTGCCTAATTCGACCTGCACGGAGCTGACTCGGACGGTATCAGGTGGCGCTTGTCAACGCACATGAAAGGCAAAGTCCAGGCGCCGCCACGTGACTTACTGAATCCCGAAGGTCAAGGGGCTTCTCGCGGTCGGCTACCTGATGACAACCGCACTGGTTGGGGGAATGGGAGTAAAATAGAGGGAGACCGGTAGTAGACCTGCCGGGTAATCCACTCAAGAGACACACGCCTCTGAGACAGACAAGGGGTTTGGATATGAGAAAGGGAATTGAAAAAGAGTGGGAAGGTTTTGGCAAGATGACGGGAACCGATATGACACCGGGACGGGCGCCCGCCGAGGGGCCCGACATGGATATAGCGACACCTACTCATGAGCGGTGGGAACAGGGGACTCCGTTTAGGGGGCCCGCCGAGGGGGATGACTTCGGCCCCGAGAAGGAGAGGAAACAGAAGTGAATCTAAATCCAATAGTACGCGGATGACGCGGATTGAGCGGATTCACTCGGATAAATCTTTTAGGGTTACCCCTGAACCTTTTAATTCGTGATCTTGTCCTGATCTTGAATTATCCGCCTTTATCGGTTAAATCCGTGTCATCCGTGTTCCAATGCCTTTAAAGGATGAAGTCAGTCGTCAGGAAGTGCGATTTCCGTTCGCGGACGATGTCGTTGATGATGTCGCGGTTGAGCTCGGTTTCGCGGGCGGCCACCACGATGCGGATGGAGAAGACCCGCAGGGCATCGGCGACGGACTGGGTCCCCTCGGCGGAGTTCTTCCGTCCGTTGAAGGGGAAACTGTCGGGACTGCGCTGACACTGGCTGTTGATGTTGATGCGGCAGACCTGGTTCACCAGGGCGTCCACCAGCCGTGCTATGAGGTTGCGGTCCTTGCCGAAGATGCTGGCCTGCTGACCGTAGGGCGATGATACGACGTAGTCGATCACCTCCGAGAGGTCGTCGTACGGCACCACCGGCACCATCGGTCCGAACTGCTCCTCGTGGTACACCCTCATCGAAGAGGTCACCGGGAAAAGGAGCGCGGGGTAGACGAGCGACCCGGCGGCGGCTCCTCCTCCCGGGTTGGCGACCCGCGCCCCCTTGGCCTGGGCATCATCGATCAGCCCCTTGAGATAGGCGGGCTTTTCCGGCTCCGGCAACGGGGTCACCGTAACCCCCTCCTCCCACGGCATCCCGCAGGCGAGTTCGGAGATTGCCTCGGACATGCCGGCCACCAGCTTGTCCGCCAGCGAGCGCGGCGCAAAGATCATCTTGAGCGCGGTGCACCGCTGCCCGTTGAAGGTCAGGCTTCCTCTCACGCATTCATTCACCGTCAGCTCCAAATCGGCATCGGGCAGGATGATGGCGGGATTCTTCGCGTCTAGCCCCAGCACGCAGCGGAGCCTGTGGGGGCGCGGATGGATGGCCCGCAGGGCATCGGCCACCTTGTGGGTGCCGATAAAGCCGAGCACGTCCACCTTCCCCGATGCCATCAGCGGCGGCACCACGGTGTCCCCGTCCCCGTAGACGGTGTTGACCACCCCCGGGGGGAAGCAGTCGCGAAAGGCCTTCAGCAGCGGCTGGAATACCAGGATCCCGAAGCGGGGCGGTTTGAGCAGGATGGTGTTCCCCATCACCAGCGCCGGGATCATGGTGGTGAAGGTCTCGTAGAGGGGGAAGTTGTAGGGCCCCATGCAGAGGACCACACCGAGGGGTGCACGCCGGATCTGGCCGATGATCCCCTGCTGGATGACGAACCGGGATGACTGGCGGTCGAGCTCCTTCAAGGCCTCCAGCGTATCGCGCACGTAGGCGAGCGCGCGGTCGAACTCGGCGCAGGCCTCCTTCACCGACTTGCCGATCTCCCACATCAAGAGCCTGACCACCTCGTCCTTGGCCTTGGCCACCTCGCCGTAAAAACATTGCACGGCATGAATACGCTCGCCCACCGTCATGGTCGGCCACTTGCCGCGCCCGTTGTGGTAGGCGCCGACGGCGGCGGAGAGCGCTTCGAGGGCGGCAGTCTGGTCGAGCAAGGGTGCCTCCCCCGCCAGCAGCGGCTTCGCATCTCCCTCCCCTTCCCGCACCTGCACGGGGGAGTTGATCGGCTGCATGGGGCCCGGCCAATGGCGAAGCTCGCCGTCGATCAGGAAGTAATCCTGGCGAAGGGGAGCTTCAAGACGGTACGGGGTAGGGATCTCTTCAAGGGTGGGAAACAGAGTCTTCAATTCGTTGGTCATCACGAGCTCTCGCTGTTCAATCAAATTCACAACGGCGGGGATCAGGTCCCCTTTCCTTAGGCAAGGATCGTAGTTCCCTTTCCTTCGGCAAGGATATCAGGTCCCCTCTCCTTCAAGGAGATGGACAGGGAGAGGATGGGGGGCTTTCCCCCCTCCCTCCGGGGAAGGGGGAATAGTAGCACCGATGCGCGGGGGAGACAAGACGCAGGGGAGCTTTCTACAGTTCCGCCACGATCTCTCCCATGTGAGTGGTGTCGTAACCATCGAGGGCGTCGATGGCCTCCCGCAAGCTCTGATCGTGCAGGAGGTCAAGCAGGGGCCGGAGGAGATCGCTCTCGTAGTATTTGAGCGGGATGACCAGGTCGTAGCGCTCCTTCTCCAGGGGGACGAAATCGAGCCCCAAGGCGCGCGCGGCCGCCGCGATCCCCAATCCGCAGTCGGCGATGCCGGACTGGACGGCAACGGCCACCGCCATGTGGGTGAATTCCTCCCGCCGGTAGCCCTTGATGCGGTCGGCCCCGATGCCGAGCTTCTCCAGGCGGTAGTCGAGGAGGACGCGGGTCCCCGCCCCCCGCTGCCTGTTGACCATGCGGATATCGTCACGGGTGAGATCGGATAGACAGGAGATCCCCTTGGGGTTGCCGGGGGCCACCATGAGTCCCTGTTCGCGGTGCATGAAGGTCACCAGCACCACCGGGAGGGCTCCCAGGTGCTGCTTCACGTAGGCGACGTTGTACTCTCCGGTGGCAGGATCGAGCAGATGGGAGCCGGCCAGGTGGGCGTCGCCGCGGCGAAGGGCCAGTAGTCCCCCGAGGCTCCCGGCGTTGGCGCTGGTGAAGCGGCGTCCCCGCTCGGCCAGGAACTGGGCCAAGAGATCGAGGCAGAGGTCGTGGCTTCCGATATGGACGAGGGTTCGTTCCAGGTCGGAGGGATCGCGGCTCAATTCGACTTCGACCGTATCGCCGGCATCGACCCCTTCGGAAAAGCGGGGAATGCGGACGATGCCGTCGGCACGGACGAGCGAGGTGATGACGGCCGCGCCGCGGGAAAGGGGGGCGGCGACCATCCGCTCACCGACCCGCCCGACCGTCACGCGGACCGCCTCGTCCTCGCCGATGGGAGAGAGGAGCTTCCGGGTGATGACCGCCTCCACCTTCGGCTTGCGGGCCGGGGTGCGCCCGAGCAGGCGGGCGATGACCGGTTCGACGAAGGTGTCCGCGGTAAGCGCGCAGGAAACCGGGTAGCCGGGGGTTCCGACCACCGGGGTCCCCCCTTCGAGCATCCCGAGGATGACCGGATGGCCGGGACGGACGGCGACGCCGTGCACCAGCAGGGTCCCCAGTTTTTCCACGACGCTCGAGGTGAAGTCCTCGCTCCCCGCCGACGAGCCGGCGTTGATCACCACGAGGTCGTGCCCCGCCGCCGCCTCGGCCACCCTTTCCTTGATGAGGTCGAAATCGTCGACGGTGAAGGGACAGCGGGTGGCCTCCCCTCCCCACTCGCGGACCTTGGCGGAAAGCACGAGCGAATTGTACTCGATGATGTCGCCGGGCTCGATGCCGGCCCGGGCCGCCTGCTCGACCGTCACCAGCTCGGTCCCGGTCGGGATCACCGCCACCCGGGGACGTCTGCGGACGCTCACCGTCGGGTGCCCGCATCCGGCCAGCGCGCCGAGATCGACCGGCTTCAAGAGGTGGTTGGCGGGAAGCACCAGCTCGGTCGCCACCATGTCCTCACCCATGGGCCGGACGGCGGTCCAGGGGGCGACGCCGGCCCGGATCTCTATGGAGGCGCCGCCCGCGTCCTCCATGAGCTGGACGTTCTCTATCATGATGACGGCGTCGGCCCAGGCGGGGATGGGATCCCCGGTATCCACGTACTGGGCCTCCTCGCCGACCGTAAGCCGCAGCGGCGCCGTCTCGGTGGCGCCGATGGTATCGGACGATCTGACCGCGTACCCGTCCATGGCGCTCGCATGGTACCCGGGAGAGGAAAGAGCGGCCCAGACCGGCTTCGCCGTCACCCGGCCGAGAGCCTGATCGATCGGTACCTCCTCACCATCGAGTGCGCTCCAGCAACCGGCCGCTTCCATGGCGCCGATGAAGCGTGCCCACGCCTCATCGAGCGGTATGTTCTCCAGGTAGAAATTTTTCCTCTTGCTCATCGCATGCTCCAACCGGCATCAGTGCCGTCAGTATAATTCCACCTCGACCTGGTCCCCCTGGTAAAGCCCGCTCGCGTTGAGCGGCACCTTCACGGTTCCGTCTGCGCGGACCAGGGTATAGATCAGGTTCGACTTCCCGAAGACCGGCTCCGCCCACCGCTCGCCGTCCCGCTCCACCAGCCTCGCCTGCACATAGTCCTCGCGGCCGGGCGCCGACGGGACGTTTCGGGTAAGCTTCGCGATCACCGTCCGGCGGACGGATTGCCCCATTCCCTGCAAACGCTCCACTACCGGCGTGACAAACAGGCTCGCCACCACCATGGCACTCACCGGGTTGCCGGGAAGCCCCACCACCGGTTTCCCGCCACAGGCGGCGAGTATGGTCGGCTTCCCGGGCTTGACCGCGACGCCATGCACCACGACGCCGGGGTCACCGAGCCGGCCGACCACCTTGGCGGTGAGGTCCCGGGCAGAAACCGAGGACCCGGCGGAAACCACCACCATGTCGGCTTGATCGAGGGCGGCGGCCAGGGCCTCGAGAAGCTTATCGTAATCATCCCCGACGATCCCGCACAGGATGGGGATACCGCCCGCACGGGTCACCAGGGACGCGACCGTGTAACTGTTGATGTCGCGAATCTGGCCGGGGCCGGGGGCGGTATCCGGATGGACGACCTCGTCACCGGTCGAGACGATGGCCACCCGCGGCCTGGCGGCCACCTTCACCGTGGTCAATCCCAACGCCATCAGCCCGCCGATGTCCTGCGGCCTGAGGAGATGCCCCGCCGGGAAGAGCGGGCACCCCTCCATGACGTCCTCCCCCACCCCCACGACATTCTCGCCCGGGGCAACCGGACGGAGGACCTCGAGGGTGGTGGCGTCCACCTTCTGGGTCCTCTCCACCATGACGACGGCATCGGCCCCCTGCGGGATCATCCCGCCGGTGTGGACGAGCACCGCCTCGGCGACCGAGAGCGAAAGCGTGCATGGCCGCCCCATGGGGGCCTCCCCGGTGATGGCGAGGCAGGCGGGAAGCGTTTCGGTGGCGCCGTAGGTGGATTCGGCCAGGACGGCATAGCCGTCCATGGTGCTCCGGGGGAAGGCGGGAAGCGAGTGCGGCGCGGTCAGCTCCCCGGCCAGGACGCGGCCGAGCGCATCGGCAGTGGGGACATCCTCGGATCTGATAGAGATGGCGAGACGGTCCAGAAGGACCTTAAGGGCATCCGCGGGGGGAAGCACGTTGAACATTTCCGGCATTGCTGCTCCTTACCATTTAGCCAAGCCGCGTCAGTATGCTCGATGCGGCGGCTATTGTCTCCCCTTTGTTACCTCAAAAGGAAGATTTTTGCCAGTAGAACCAGGGGAAGAAGCGATTGAATCACCCCATAGACAGCATCAGGGATGAATGGGCTGGGTCAGGAAATTTGGTGCCGGGGCATGGTAGAGAAAACCGGGGTTGGGAGCTATATTTACAAATCTTTACCCAGAGGGTGGGTACTTTGAGGTATAGTGGCGGGCGAAAGGAGAGGCGGTGAACTCCAGTACCATACTGATAATCGACGACGATGTTGAGCTCTGCGCCCTGCTGGAGGAATACCTGGGCGCCGAAGGGCTGATGGTCGAGTCGGTCCATGACGGACGCGAAGGTGTCCAGCAGGCCCTTTCCCAGCGGTACGACATGGTCATCCTCGACGTGATGCTTCCCGGCATGAACGGGCTGGAGGTCCTCCGCTCGATCCGCAGCGGTTCCTCGGTCCCGGTCATCATGCTGACCGCCCGCGGCGACGACGTCGACCGTATCGTCGGTTTGGAACTTGGCGCCGACGATTACCTCCCCAAGCCTTTCAACCCCCGCGAACTGATCGCCCGCCTGCGCGCCATCCAGCGGCGGGTCCCCTCCCCCCCCCAAAGCGGCGCTCCCAACTCCGAGACGCTGGCCGTCGGCGACCTCACCCTCGACATGGGAGCCCGCACCACCCGCTGCGGGGAACATGTCGTGGAGCTCACCTCCGTGGAGTTCGGCGTGCTGGAAACCCTTCTCCGCCAGGCGGGAAAGGTCATCAGCCGCGACGACCTCTCTCTCCAGGCGCTCGGCCGCACCCTCAACTACCAGGACAGGACCATCGACGTCCATATCAGCAACATCAGGAGAAAGCTCGGCCCCTTCGCCGACGGAAGCGAAAGGATCAAGGCGGTGCGCGGCGTAGGGTACATCTACGCGCTGGCGTCGGCCGCCAGGTAAAATAATGCCGGGGGGCGGGGTAAAAGGCCCCCTTGATAAAGGGGGATTTAGGGGGATTGGCCTTCAGTCCGGCCAAAGCAAATCCCCCCGGTCCCCCCTTTATCAAGGGGGAGACCTTGCGCCTATCGTCTTCCCCCGGGATTCTTCGAAGAACCTTTCAAAGGGGGGAGACCTGCTTTCCCCTGAATTCCTAGATCTCTCTCCGGCCGCCACTCTTCTCTCAACCGCGTCAATTTCACCTTTCTCAGACAGTCCCTGACTTCAAAATATTGGCGTTTTTTGCGCCCGCTAGCGGAGCTCACGCCTCGACCGCCCCCCTCCCTGCTCGCCCCATCTCCATAACCATCGGTTTTTACAGAAAACTTCCCGCCATCTATCTTTTACATTTCCTTACACGACTTTACTCACTCGGCGCAGTCGGCAGCATGCAAATTGCTCTTACCCACAGAGACGGCAAATCAGGGCCCGGCTGTCGCCAAAGGCAAAGGGGGTGGGGAAATGTCAGCGAAGGACGGATAAGCCCGTAATTCACCAGGAAGAGAGGCACTAAGCAAAACTAAGGGAGGAAAAAGGAGATCATCATGTCGATATCGTCTGTCTCACAAACGGGGTACAACCCTTATTACCAGCTCAAGGACGACTTCAGTTCCCTCAGCAGCGCCCTGCAATCCGGCAGCGTGACCGATGCGCAGACTGCCTGTGCCACCCTCAAATCGGATACCTCCTCGCAGTCGTCCGACTCCAACAACCCGATGAACCGCGACATTCAGAGCCTGGGAGATGCGATCTCCTCGGGCGATCTCACTTCCGCACAATCCACCCTCGCCGAGATCGAGAAGCATCTCAAGGGGCACGGGGAGTTCGTCAGACAACAGATCGAGATGCAGAGTTTGATGCAGGATCGGGATGCAAGCAATCAGGCAAGTTCGAGCAGTGCCGACGGTGCAAGCTCCACCGATACCACGACGACCGGCACCATGCAGACAGACTTCCAGGCCCTCGCCTCAGCGCTTAAATCCGGCAACCTGGAAGACGCCCAGAAGGCGTTCGCCCAGATCCAGGAGGACAGCGGAACACAGGATGGCATTCAGCATAACGATCCCTTCAGCAAGGACCTCCAGTCGCTAGGCTCGGCCCTGAAATCCGGGAATCTCTCCGATGCGCAGAAGATGTTCTCCCAGATGCAGGAGAAGATGGCCAACGGCCCGCAAGGGATGCCTCCGGGGCCACCGCCGGAGTCGGCATCGTCAAACTCCGGCTCGTCGGCCTCGGACAGCACGACCTCCGCCTCGGCAACCGATACCATCGGCCAGGACTTCCAGGCTCTCGCGTCGGAACTCTCGTCCGGTTCGCTCGAGGATGCCCAGAAGGCCTTCTCCACCCTCGAGTCGGATCTCGGCTCGCAGCAGTCCTCGGACTCCACCGGTAGCGGACAGGTGGAACACCATCATCACCATCACGGTCCGCCGCCGGAGATGATGGCATCATCGACGTCTTCTACCGGCAGCACGGACAGTGCAACCAGTGCCTCGGACAGCACGAGCTCCTCCAGCAGTACCAGCGCCGGCTATACCATGCTCTCGGCGCTGTCGAGCTATCAGCAGTCGGGGTATTCGTTTAGCAGCAGCGACAATACGCTGATTTCGTCGACGGCGTATCTGTAAGGGAACCGATGGCAGACAGAGGCCCGGGCTAGCCCTCATGGAGGAAGCCCGCCTGCGTGGAGCGACCGAAGCGTAGGGTTGAAAATGCGAGGGGGACTGGCTTTCCGACGGCCAGCCCCCTTCGTTTCTATTGGAAAGATACGGGTCGTTTAACGTTTCTCGGTGAGGGGGAGTTTGATCTCTACCTGGAGGCCGCCGCCGGGGGCGTTGGTGGCGACGATGGTGCCGCCATGGAGGGTGACGGCTCTTTCGGAGATGGCGAGCCCGATGCCGGTGCCGCCGCTCTTGCGGTCGCGCGCGTCGGCAACGCGGTGAAAAGGCCGGAAGATGTCTGAGAGCTGGTCATCGGGAACTCCGGGACCGAAATCGCGTACGGTCACCACCGCCCATCCATCGCTTACCGCGAGCCTCAGTTGAACCGAGCTCCCCTCGGGGGTATAGCGCACGGCGTTGCGGAATACGTTTTCCAGGGCTCTGCGCAACAGTTCCCGGTTCCCTTCCACCGGCAAGGAGGGGGACGCGGAGACGATCTCAACCCGGCGATGGCAGCCGGAAGCCTCGAAATGCGCGTCACTGGCGACCTCTTCGGCCAAAAGGGTGAGGTCGAAGCGGGTTTTCTCCCCGGTGACACCGCCGTCCAGTTGGCTCAGGGTCAGCAGTTCGCCTACCAGGACGTTGAGCCGCTCGCTCTCCTGCTCGATACGGTCGAGCGCGGCCTCCTGGCCGGGGCAGCTCTGATTGCGGGCGATCCCCAGGGCGACGTTGAGACGCGCCAACGGCGAACGGAGTTCGTGCGAGACGTCCCTCACCAGCTGTTTATGGGCGTTGACGAGCTTCTCGATCCGGATCGCCATCAGGTTGAAATCGCGGCCGAGATCGGTCAGCTCGTCGCCACTCTTGGCACCGGTGACGGCCACCCTGGTAGCAAGATCTCCGAGGGCGAATCCCTGCACGGCGAGCCTGAGTCTTCTGACCGGCGCGGTGATGTGCCAGGAGAGCCCGAAGCAGACCAGGGCACTGACCACCAGGGTGATCGCCATCTGCAGCCAGAAATCGGGCGGAAACGGAAAGCGGAGCCCATCGGGAGGACCCGGCAGGGGGATGGCACGGGTGGCGGCCAGGTACCGGGTCCCCGAGGGAGCGGCGACCCTGACAACGACGATGTCCCGCCCTCCGGGAGCGCCGGGAGCGGTATGGCCGGTTTCGGAGAAAAGGCGAACGCCATCCCATACCTGGGTGGGAACGCCATCCGATATCGGCACGGCCTGGTCGGTAAAGAGATACAGCTTCAGGCCGCCTTCACCTTGCGGCTGCAGGCCGGCCAGGGCGGCTCTTCCCCCCTTCTCCTGGAGGGCGGCGGCCGCCCGTCCGGCCAAAAGCAGCGCCTGGGTCACCGTTCGGGTTCGCTCCTCGTGGATGTGGCGCATGTGCTCCTCGCGCATCGGGGCCATCCTGAGGTTGAAGGCGAAGAAGAAAAAGACCACACCGGAAACGATGATGGCCAGCAGGAACCAAAGAAACAGTTTTACGAACAGAGTTCGCACCGGATACCTCCGTCAGCGGCTATACTCGGGGGGCGGAGTGGCTGTACAGGTATCCCACGCCCCGTACCGACTTGATCCGTTCGCCCCCGTTGGCAGCCGGCCCCATCTTGCGGCGCAGGCTGCTGATGTGAACGTCGATGCTGCGATCGTAACTCCTGAAGTCCCGCCCCAAGGCCTGCCGGGTCAACTCCTCCCGGGTCACCACCGTACCAGCCAACCGCAACAGCACCTCGAGGACGGAAAACTCCAGCGAGGTGACCTCCAGGGGAACCCCACCCCGCATCACCGTCCTGGTCCCCAGGTTCATCGCCACGTCGTCGACCTCCAGGAAGGATGGTTTCGGATCGGGGACGTTTGGCAGGTCCACGGAACGGCGCTGGATGGCCCGCAGCCGGGCGAGCAACTCGCGCGGGTTGAACGGCTTGGCAAGGTAGTCGTCGGCCCCCATCTCCAGCCCCACGATGCGGTCGACCTCGTCACCGCAGGCGGTCAGCATGAGCACCGGGACCCGCGAGCTCTGCCGGATCCGGCGCAGCACCTCGAACCCGCTCATGGTCGGGAGCATGACATCGAGCACCACGATGTCGAAGCTCCCCGCCAGGGCGACTGCGGCCCCCTCGGCGCCGTCGTGGACCGCCTCCACCTCCATGTCTTCGGGAAGCAGGTAGCTCGCGAGAAGCTCGCACAGTCCGGCATCGTCATCTATGAGCAGCAATTTCTTTTGCATGGTCAGTATATCCCGCGATTATTCGTCCGGCAGTATAAGGGAACTCCACCGCCGTTACCGTTAAGAATTGTAAAAGAAGGTAAAACCCCTTCACCGAATCTTACCAACCTCTGCACTTTACCGTCCCGCCTCACAAAACTACACAGACAACAACAAAACACAACACTCCCGCCACAGATTTTTACCTTATCAAACAATTACTTACTGCATTGCCGACGGGATGGTCCCGATCACTAGTACAGACACGCACTTAACGAAAGGAGGCCGGATTGACCGGAAAACGACCGCCACCTCCCGGCAAGAAAGCCGGGAACAACCACAGAAAAGGAGGAAGCACCATGACTATCAGCGACATCTCTCTCACCTCGGGAATGAGGACCAACCTGTTGAACCTGCAGAACACCACCACGCTCTTGAACAGGACCCAAGAACGGCTCTCCTCGGGCAAGAAGGTGAACAGCGCGCTGGACAACCCGACCAACTACTTCGCGGCGCAAAACGCCAACCAGCGTGCCAGCGACCTCACGGACAGAAAGGACGGCATGTCCGAGGCCGTACAGACCGTGAACGCCGCCAACAACGGCATCTCCGCCATAACCAGCCTGATCCAGGCTGCCAAGGGTATCGCCCAGTCGGCCCTCTCGACCAGCGACACCACCGTCCAGTCCAAGCTGGCTGCCCAGTACGACTCGATACGCTCCCAGATCGACCAGATGTCGTCCGACTCCGGGTACCAGGGGCTCAACCTGCTCAGCTCCACCAACACCCTGACCGTCGTCTTCAACGAAAAAGGAACCTCCACGCTGGACATCGTCGGGTTCGTCGGCAACGCCTCGGGTCTCAGCCTGAGTGCCGCCAGCGGGAACTGGCAGTCCAACTCCGACATCACCACCGACACCGCCAAGATGGATTCCGCCCTCACCTCGCTGAGGACCAGCACCCAGACCCTGGCCGCCAACCTCAACATCGTGACCACCCGCCAGACGTTCACCGACAGCATGGTGAACACCCTGCAGACCGGGGCCGACAACCTCACCCTGGCCGACACCAACGAGGAAGGTGCCAACCTCCTCATGCTGCAGACCCGGCAGTCGCTGGGGACCACCTCGCTCTCGATGTCCTCGCAGTCCGCCCAGGCGGTGCTGAAACTGTTCTAGTATCACGGGCCTCCTCCCGCAGTAGCGGGGGGAGGCTTCTTTGTGGACTTTGTGGACCGTGTGGACAAGGTGGACCAGGGTGAACAAGGTGGCACTAAACTCCTCCGCCGGTGGCCTGGGAGAGGGTCATCAGGTTCCTCAGGCGGTTGAGACGGTTCAGGGCCAGGGACTTCTCGGCACTTCGGCGGCTCTCCTGGGTGTCGAGCCAGGACTGCAGCGGGGTGGCACCCGACCGGTAGCGGATCTCGGCGAGGCTTTCCGCCTTTCTCGCCAGAAGCAGCGACTCTTCCAGCTGTGCCGCCTCCTCGGCGTAACGGTCCCGCCCGGCCAGGGCGTTCTCCACGTCCGCAAGTGCGCTGTACAAGGTCTGGCGGAAGTTGACCACCGCCTCCTGGTAATCGGTGCGGGAGATCTCGACGTTGAGCTTCATGGTATTTTGCTGGATGAACGGGAGGGTAAGACCGGCCCCCAGCGTGGCGACGGGGTTGCGGAGGACATCGAGCAGGGTCGTCGAGCTGGTCCCCAGGGTCCCGGTCAGGGAGAACGAGGGATAGTAGCTTGCCCGGGTGTTATCGACCGCGGCCAGGTACTTTCTCAGGCGCTGCTCGGCGGCCTGGAGGTCCGGGCGACGCGCCAGGAGGCTCGCGGGAAGCCCCGCCTGCACGGCGGGAAGCGGGCCGTCGGAGAGGCGGTCCCTTTCGGCCACCGCGTGTTCGGGAGCCTGGTCGAAGAGGATGGCCAAGGCGTTGCGCGCCTCGGTCCGCTGCCGCTGGAGATCGGCCAGGTCCGCCTTCTGGCTCGCCACGGTCTGCTTGGCCTGGTAAAGATCTTGGGCCGTCACCGCCCCAGCCCCGTATTTCACCTCTACAAGCTCCCGAACCTTTTCGGCATAGGCGATGCTCTCGCGGGCGCTCGAGATCCTCTCGTTCAGGTAGGCGATCTGCCAGTAGTCGCCCGCCACCGTTCCGATCAGGGCGAGGGCGGAACTTTTGCGGTCGGCTTCGGTGGCCTGCGCCTCGAAACGGCTGGCGTCGCGGGCGGAGGAGAGTTTCCCCCAGAGGTCGAGCTCGTAGCTCACGGTCCCCGTCAGTGCCGAGCCTTTGGTCGTGGTGCCGCGGGTGAGATCCTGCTGCACCGTGCCTGAGGCGGAAACGGCAACCGAAGGGGTCGCGTTGGTATCGGTTAAGGCCGCGTTGAGCTGGGCCCGGCGCACCTTGATGGCGGCGGCGGCCAGGTCGTTATTGGTGGCAAGGGCACGTTCGATGAGGCCGCTCAAGGCGGGATCGTTGAAGCTTTTCCACCACTTCTCCCCCCCGGCCACCGCGGTTCCGCTGGTGACCGGGGTGCCCTGCTCCCATTTTTCCGGGAGATCGACCCGGGGAGTCGAATACGCCCCCCGCGGCAAAAGGCCGGCGCAGCCGGTGAAGGTAAGGGAGAGCGCCGCCACCAGGATGACGCGGAGCCCTGCGGTCATGGTCTTTTTTGCTCTCATGATTACTCCCTCGCCAGCGCTTCGATCGGGTCGAGCCGCGCCGCGTTTCTCGCGGGGAGAAAGCCGAACAGGACGCCGATCAGGGTCGAGCAGAGGAAGGCGGAGACGACGGAGGTCAGGGAAAACTTCATCGAGAAGCTCGAAACGACCATCGAGAAGACCCCTCCCACTCCCCAGGAAAGCGCGATGCCGATCATTCCGCCGATCAGGCAGACCAGCACCGACTCGATCAAAAACTGCTGCATGATGTCCTCCTGGCGGGCTCCCACCGCCATGCGAATCCCTATCTCGTGGGTCCTTTCGGTCACCGACACGAGCATGATGTTCATTACCCCGATTCCCCCCACCACCAGCGAGATGACCGCGATGGCGGAAATCATCATGGCCAGCGTCCGGGTCGTCTTGTTGACCGTCTTCATGATGCTGTCGCTCGAGTTGGTGTAGAAGTCCTTCCGGCCGTGGCGCTGCTTGAGGAGCTTGATGATGCTCTGCTCGGCGATCTGGTTGGAGACGCCGTCGCGCACCCGGACGGTGATGGAGTTGAGGTACTGCTGCCCCAATAGCCGGCTCATGGCCGCGCTGTACGGGATCCAGACCTCCAGGTTCTGGTTGCTGCCGAAGGGGCCCTCCTTCTCCTTGGTCACCCCGATCACCCGGCAGGGGAGCGTCCCCACCAGGATGACCTTGCCGATCGGGTCCTCGTACCTGAAGAACTTGGCGGCGGTGTTCTTGTCGATCACCGCCACCTGGGCAAGCCGCCCCTCGTCGGCGGCGTCGAACGGTGTCCCCTGGGCGATCTCGTAGCCGCGCACGCGGAAGTACTGCTCCCCTACCCCGTTCACGGAGGCGTTGGCGGTGACGTTGCCGTATCGAAGGAGCTGGGAGCCGCTGACCGAGGGGGTGACGCTGTCGACGTAGACCTGCGCCTTGAGGACTTCCAGGTCGGCGGGGATGAGCGTCTCGATGGAGGAGGCATCTTCGTCGCCCCAGTCCTTGCCGGGGTTGATGTCGATCACGTTGGTCCCCATGGCGGAGATGTCGTTGATGACCTTCTGCCTGGCCCCCTGCCCCAGGGCAACTACGGAGACGACGGAGGTGATGCCGATCACGATGCCGAGCATGGTGAGCAGGGTGCGCATCCGGTGGGAAGCCATGGCGATCAGGGCCATCTTGAAGGCTTCGGCAAAACGGCTCCAGGCGGCGGTAAGAAAACCTCCCTCACCCGCCCTTCGGGCACCCTCTCCCGGAAGGAGAGGGGATATTGAATTCGCCCTTCGGGCATTCTCCCCGCTGGAATGATCAGGGAATGGGGCATTCTCTCCTGCCGAAGGGGGAGTTGCATTGGTGAACGGGGGTGGGGATGGGGCGGCGGGACCTTCTGGTTGCGCAAGGGAGGACGTGGCCGGAACCAGGTCGGGGTTCGGCTCGTCACGGACGATCTCGCCGTCCTTGATCTCCACGATCCGCTCGGCGTGGCGGGCCACCTGCGGATCGTGGGTGACCAGGATGATGGTGTGTCCGTCTCGGTGCAGCTCGTGAAGGACGGCCATCATCTCCTTGCCGCTCTTGCTGTCGAGGGCCCCGGTCGGCTCGTCGGCCAGGATGACGTCTCCGCCGTTCATCAGGGCACGGGCGATGCTGACCCGCTGCTGCTGCCCGCCGGAAAGCTGGTTTGGGCGATGATGGCAACGGTCCCCGAGCCCCAGCCGCTCCAGGATCTCCCGGGCACGGGCGCGCCGCTTCTCCTTGGAGACCCCGGAGTAGACGGCGGGAATCTCTGCGTTTTGCAACGCGTTCAGGTGCGGCATCAGGTGGTAGCGCTGGAAGATGAAACCGAAATATTCGCGCCTTAACCTGGCGAGTTCCTCACCGGACAGGTCGGAGGTCTCCCGGCCGGCAATCCGGTAGCTCCCTTCGCTGGGGCGATCCAGGCAACCAAGGATGTTCATCAGGGTCGACTTTCCCGAACCGGACGCCCCGACGATGGCCACCATCTCTCCGGCACGCAGGGTGAGGTCTATCCCCTTGAGAACGCTGATCTCCTGACCGCCGGTCACGAAACGCCGCCCCACCCCTTTCAACTCAAGTAACACGTCCGCTGCCATCAGTGCCTCCCCGGAGGCGGACCCATCGCCTGGGAGGAGGAGGCCGCGGGAACCATGCTGCTGTCGCCGATCACCACCTTCTCGCCGGGAGCGATCCCCTCCAGCACCTGCACCTGGACGTTATCGGTGATCCCGGTGCGGACCGTGCGCCTCTCGACCCCCTCCCCTTTCAGGACTCTCACGGTACAGCGGCCGTTCTTCTTCTCACCGAGGGCGGAGACGGGGATGCAGAGCGCCTGGCGGGCCTGGTCCAGGACCACCGCCACCTGCGCCGTCATGGAGACCCGCAAACGGTGGTCCCGGTTGGGGACCTCGAAAAGGGCGTAGTAATAGATGGCCGAACCGCTTCCGGAGGTGGAGGAGCTGGTGGATGAGGAGGTGGCGGAGCTTGTCGAGGCCGGGCCCGGCTCGATGGCCCGCAGGGTCCCGTAGTAGCGATGGTCGCTGTCTCCCAGCAGGGTGAAGTAGGTGGAGAGCCCGGGGCGGATGCGGGTGACGTCGGCCTCGGAGACCTTGGCCTTCACCGTCATGGTATCGAGATCGGCGAGGGTCAGGATGGTGGTGGCGGACTGGGTGGAGACCACGGTCTGTCCCTGCTCGGTGTCGATGGAGATCACCACCCCGTCCATCGGTGCGGTAATGCGGGTGTAGCCGAGATTGGCGCGCGCCGTGTCCACCGCGATGACCGCTTTCTTGATCTGGGCATCGAGGGAGGCGATGTCGTAGCGGGTGCTCTCCAACTGGGCCTGGGCGCCTTCCAGGTCCGCGCGGGAGGCGGCGTCCTTGGAGGCCATTTCGCTTTGACGCTGGAAGGAAAGACGGTACTGCCTCAGCATCGCCTCCTTCGAACGCTTCTGGGCCCTGAGGTTCTCCACCTGCGCCTCGGCATCTTTCAGGGTGTTCTCCTGCAGCACCGGGTCGATCTCCGCGAGGAGCTCCCCCTCCTTCACGTGGTCCCCCAACGCTACGTGGAGGGTCTTCAACTGCCCGGAGACCTGGGCGCCGACCGCCACCGTCTTGAAGGCCTTCAAGGTGCCGGTGGCGAGTACACTTTCCTCGAGGTCCATCTTGATGGCCTCCGCGGTGACATAGGTGGTTTTCGGCTTGGCGAACCAGGCCTTGGCCGCGGCGGCCCCCGCCCCGGTGAGGGCAAGAAGGACCACCGCTCCGATCATTACGTTCCTGGATAACATAGGTTTCAAACTCCTCCACGCTTCGTTGAGGGAAGTATAGGGAATGAACGTTCGAGAAGGGAGTCAAGTTTTGTAAAGAAGAGTAAGGCGGCGTAATGCGCTCGCTTAACCTATCCCTACATCTCTTCATCCAACTTAACCGGAGAAGTATCTATGATCACGCCAACGTCCCCCTCTCCTCCACGGTGAAAGTTGCCGATGAGGATAGGCGGAAGATTGTCGGCTAATAACGTATGGAGGTGAAGGGATGAAAGTACCGACGCATTGGGGAAAGAGAGAGGCGGTGATATCGGCGTGGGCGATCCTGCTCGCGTTGGTGGCGACCAGCAGTTGGGGTTCCGTGGGCCCGGCGTCCCGGGAGGGGGACCGGCAGCCGCCGAAGGAGGCCTTCGAAGCCTGTGCCGGATTGACGGAAGGGGCAAGCGCCGAGCTGAAAGGTCCCAACGGGGAGGCCATTACCGGAACGTGCAAATCGTTCGGGGGCGGGACGACGCTGGCGCTGGTTCCGGACCGGCCGCCGCAGGACGGTGCCGGTACTCCCCCGGGCGAACCTCCCGCGAAAGAAATGGACACGGCCGGGGAACCGCCGCAGTAAGGGGAGGCATCAATGGATAGGAGAAACGTCCTCCTTGTGGACGATGATCCGCTCTACCTCAACCTCATGAAGTCGATCATCGAGCATATGAATTTCATTGCGGACACCGCGTCCACCGCGGACGACGCCCTGAGACTTCTGGCGGCGAGCCGTTACCGGCTGATGATAACCGATCTCTGCATGCCGGGCATGGACGGGCTGGCCCTCTCCGTGCAGGCGAAGGACCTGGTACCGGATCTAAACGTGGTGATGCTGACAGGTGACGTGTCGCCGGATCTGCTGGTGAAAGCGACGGAGGTGGGGATCAGGGAGCTGTGGCAAAAGCCCTGTCAGGCAAGCAAAATCAGGAGGCTTTTAAGGGAATTGCCGTGACGGCAGTGGTCACGGCACGAGGCAACGAGGCGCCGGCTACTCGACGTAGGTGGCGATGGTGGAAGCGGCCAGGCGGATCTCGCTGTTGGAGTATCCGGCTGCTACCAGGATTTTTACGACAAGGGAGCCAACCAGGGGTGCACGATCGTGCACCTCGACGGCGGTTTGCAGGTTTTTCCAGTCTTCAATCAAGTCTCGTGTCAAGGGGGGGCCTCCAAGGCAGCTAGATGCTCAAGGGAAAGTTTTACCATCCGGGGCCTGAGTGGTCAACTGTCACCTTACCAGGGCCTTCCTCATCCTGGTGAGGGCATCGGTCAAGAGCTTCCTCGAACAGCCGAAGTTGAGCCTGACAAAACCGGGGGCGCCGAAATCGGCGCCGTCGGAAAGGCCGACACCGGCTTCTTCGAAGAACCGCCCCGGGTTCTCCACGCCCAAATCCCTCGCGTCGATCCAGGCCAGATAGGTGGCCTCCACATGGGTGATCTTGAGACCAGGCATCGCCGCCACCTCGGCCTCGACCAGGTCACGATTTCCCCGCAGGTAGTCGAGCAACGCCGCCCGCCACTCCGCCCCATCCCGATAGGCGGCCTCGGCGGCGGTGTACCCCAAGGTATTCACGTGCGGCACCAGGCGCCCCATCGCCTGGCGGAATTGACGGCGAAGCTGCGGGTTGGATATCACGGCGAAGGAGCAGCCGAGCCCCGGGACATTGTAGGTCTTGCTCGGTGCGAGCAGGGTGATGGTCCGGTCACTGATCTCCGGCGATAGCGAGGCGATCGGCAGGTGGCGGACGTCATCGAGGATCAGCTCGGAGTGGATGTCGTCACTGCCGATCACCAGCCCATGACGCTCGGCTACCGCGGCGAAACGGAGGAGTTCCTCGCGGCTCCAGGCCCGGCCGACCGGGTTATGCGGGTTGCAAAGGAGAAGGAGCTTGGTGGCCGGGGTGATGGCCTGCTCCAGCGCCTCGAAATCGGTTACCCACCTCCCCTCTTCCAGGACAAGCGGCACCTTGATCACGCCACGCTCGGTCAAAACCGGCGCCGACATGAAGGGGGGATAGACCGGGATCAGGGTCACTACCTCGTCCCCCGGCTCCCCTACCGCCCGGCACAGTACGTTCAGCCCGCAGACCAGGCCGGGAAGCCAGACGATCCACTCCTCTTCGATCTCCCAGTCGTAGTCCCTTTTCAGGGCTCCCCGCACGGCCCCCACCAGCGATGCTTCGGGATAGGTGTAGCCGAAAATGCCGTGCTCCACGCGTTTGTGCAAGGCATCGATGACGGCTGGAGGGGAGCGGAAGTCCATGTCGGCGACCCAGAGGGGGATAATGTCACGGCCGAGGTACTTGTCCCACTTTTCGCTGCCGGTGTTGCTCCGGTCAATGACGGTATCGAAATCGAAGGTGCTGCTCGTGCTCATCGCTTGGCTCCTGCTTAGCCCCGGTACACGATGCCGCCGACGCAGGCGGCACCGAAGATGACAAAGGCGGGATTGATGTTGGTGAAGGTCAGGACGGCGAAGCTGACCAGTACGAAGGCGAGTTTGTCCCACCCTTGGGGTATCGCACTCCCCCAGCCGCAGCTCTTGGTGCCGAACACGCTATAGGCCATGTCGTAGGCGGTCCAGAGCAAGAGCCCGACGACCACGGGACGGACCGCCTTCAGCATGGCCCTCACGACGGTGCTGTCCTTGATCTTGAAGAAGTAGATGACCATGACCAGCATGAGCAAGGTGGTCGGGAGGACGGTACCGAGGGCGGCGGCAACGGCGCCGGGAAGGCCGGCAAGCTTGTAGCCGATGTAGGCGGAGACCTGGGGCGCGATGGGGCCAGGGAGCGCGTTTCCTACCGCGACGGCGTCGGAGAACTCCAGCGGCGTGCACCAGGGAACCGGATGGGGGCTCCCGGGCGGGGTCCAGAGGGCCGAGGTGGTCTCCCGCTGCATCAGCGCCAGCGAAGCGGGGCCGCCCCCCCAGGAGAACAGTGCGACACGGGTGTAGAGTACGAAGATTTTCCAGAGAAGCATTTCGGTGCCTCCAAATCCATGGCCCGTCCATCTCCTCACATGTCAAGAGGCGGGAGAGACGAGACCTGCGGGTTTCCTTCCTCAGCGCTGAGGAAGGAGTGAACGCAAGGGGTGTTCAGCTCATTGGGGCCGGTGTAAGGAGACCGCCACGAAGGCCGTTGGAATCAGCGGTCCTCGATGATGGCCAGCGTCCACTGCGCGAGCCGGACAAGTTGGTCGACGGGGAGCGACTCTTCGGTGGTGTGGGCTTTCCGATAACCACAACTCAAGACAACGGTCGGAAGGCCGCGGTCGTTGAAGATATTGGCGTCGGAGCCCCCTCCGGTCGCCTTGAAAACAACCGGTACACCTATGGCGGCCGCCGCCCGGGCGGCCCTTTGGACTACGGGGGCCTCTTCGGAATGCGTGTAGGTCTTGTAACAGGTGGTGAGGGTGACCTCGACCTTTCCCCCGAACTCGGCGGCGGCTTGCTCCATGGCGCCGACCAATCCTTTCAGATGATGTTCGAGTTTTCCACGGTCGATCGATCTCGCCTCGCCCAGAAGCTCGCACCGGTCAGGGACGATGTTGGTCGGGCCGCTGGCGGAGATGCTCCCGATGTTGGCGGTGGTATCGGGATCGACCCGCAAAAGCTCCATCCGGTTGATGGCGGCAGCGGCCATCTGGATGGCGGAAATTCCCTGTTCGGGGGCGAAGCCTGCATGGGCCTTGCAGCCGTGGAAGACCGCGCGGAATTTGACGTGCTCGGGAGCCCGGACAACGATCTCCCCGACCGCACCGGAGGCATCGAGGACGAAGCAGTAGGGAGCGGAGAGGCGGCTTAGGTCGTAGGCTCCGGAGCCAAGAAGGGAGAGTTCTTCCGCGACGGTGAAGACCAGTTCGATGGGGGGATGGTCAGCGCCGCGCGCCGTCACCACCGCCACGGCTTCGAGGATGGCGGCTATCCCCGAGGCGTCGTCGGCACCGAGCACGGTGGTACCGTCGCCGACCAGGAGGTCTCCCTCACGCCGAGGTTTTACCCCCATGCCGGGTACCACGCGATCCATGTGGCAGCAGAACAGGACCGGAGGCAGCTCCCCCCTTCCCGTCAGGCGGGCGGTCACGTTACCTGCGTTGCCGCCGATCTTTCCACCCGCATCGTCCTCGGACACCTCGAAACCGAGCTTCTCCAACTGAGCGATCAGGTGATCGGCCATCAGCCGCTCCCGGCAAGGCTCGGAATCGACCGAGCAGAGCTCCAGGAAGGTCGTCACCAGACGTCGTTCATCGACCATGCAATCTCCTTTTGCGCCGGCGTTGCGGCGCCAGACAGATGCAATACCATATTCCGGAGGAGTTGACTAGATACAGTGGCAGCTCCGACAGCCTCTTTTGCCTATCTCCCTCCCTTCCCGAAGAGGATTCGGCCACCCTTTGGATGCACCGCTCACCTTCGAAAATGCTTCGGCTCCCCTGTCGTTTGAAACCGTGTAACTGACGTCTGTCAGCTGTCAGCTGGCGCGTGAAGAGAGTGCATGCGACCTGTCGACGAAAACACCAATGATTACTGATGAGTCTGCACACCTTCAGACGCCAGCTGCAAGCCTTCAGACGCCAGCTGCAAGCCTTCAGACGTCAGCTGCAAGCCTTCAGACGTCAGCTGCAAGCCTTCAGACGCCAGCTGCAAGCCTTCAGACGTCAGCTGCAAGCCTTCAGACGCCAGCTGCAAGCCTTCAGACGCCAGCTGCAAGCCTTCAGACGCCAGCTGCAAGCCTTCAGACGCCAGCTGCAAGCCTTCAGACGCCAGCTGCAAGCCTTCAGACGCCAGCTGCAAGCCTTCAGACGCCAGC